>JAJTCR010000073.1 GCA_021325695.1 Steroidobacteraceae bacterium
ACGCGAGGTTCGGCGCGCACGGCCCGTATTTCGTCCAGGCCATGGACCAGTGGACCCGTGGCACACTCCACGACACGGGCCGCGCCGGCTACGAGTCCCGCCTCGAAAATTACATCCACATGCTGCGGTACGAGCGCAGCTTTCTCGTCGCGCCCGACGGCCGCGTGGCGTACGCCGCGGGTCAGGGGCCACGCATGCTGGCGCCCGCCGAACTCGCCGCCGTCCGCGACGCGTCGGCGAGGCGCGAGCCGCTGCTGAGCGACTTCTTCGTGCTGGAAGGCCACGGTGTGCGTATCAGCGGGGTCGCCCCGGTGTACGACGGCGACCGACAGATCGGTGCGTTCGTGCTGCGTCGCGACCCGGAGAATCTCGTCTTTCCCATGTTGCGCCGCTGGCCCACGCCGAGCCCGTCGGCCGAGAGCGTGCTCGCCACGCGCGACGGCGACTCGATGGTCTTCATCACCGGCGTGCGTCACCGCCAGGTCGCACCGTTGTCGATGCGCTTCCCGCTCGGCGCCGACGACGTGGCCGGCGTGCAGGCCTTGCGGCAGAACCGCGCCGTGACGGTCGACGGCCGCGATTATCGCGGTGTCGCGGTGCTGGAACGTGCCCAGCCCGTCCCGGGCACGAACTGGGTCCTGAGTGCGAAGGTCGACCGCAACGAGGTCCTCGCGGAAGCGCGTTACCGCGGCCTCGCGATCTATGCCTTCGCGCTGCTAGGCACGTTGTTGAGCGCGCTGCTGGTGATGCTGCTGTACGGCCGTCGCCAGCGACGTCTCGACCACGAGGTGTTGATTGCCGACCGCGAGCGCCTGCAGGCGCTGGAGGACGCAGAGACGAGCCGGCAGCGACTGCGCGGCGTGATCGACGCGACGACCGACCTGATCGCCGCGATCGACCTCGACTACCGTTTCATCGCGTTCAACAAAGCGTACGGCGACGAGTTCGCGCGCATCTTCGGACCCACGATCGAGACCGGGGACTCGATGCTGGAGAAGCTGGCCCACCTGCCCACCGAGCACGACAATGCGCACGCCGTCTGGGGCCGGGCGCTGCGTGGCGAGCAATACACGATCGTGCACGAGTTCGGCGACGTCGGTCGGGGGCGCAGGACGTTCGAGCTCGCGTTCAGCCCGATTCGCGACGGGGCAGGCGAGGTGATCGGCGCCGTGCACACGCTGCGCGACGTGACCGAACGCGTGCGCGCCGAACGGGCGCTCGCGGAAGGCGAGGCCAACCTTCGCCGGCTCAACGAAGGCCTCGAGCGGCTCGTCGCCGAGCGGACGAGTGAACTGGTCGAGGCGCGCGACCTCGCCGAGTCCTCCAACCGGATCAAGGACGTCTTCCTGGCGACGATCTCGCACGAGCTGCGCACGCCGCTCAACTCGATCATCGGGTTCAGCGAGATCCTGCTGGGCGGCATCGCGGGCGACCTGAACGGCGAGCAGAAGACGCAGCTCGGCATCATCCACAAGTCGGGCCAGCAACTGCTCGCGCTGATCGGGGACGTGCTCGACATCTCGAAGATCGAGGCGGGGCAGCTGCGCCTGGACCTGGCCACGGTGCCGTTGCAGGACCTGCTGCGCGAGCAACGGCACGTCTTCGAACTGCAGGCGCGCGACCGTGGGCTCACGCTCGACTTCGAATGCCCGGCGGAACCGATCGAGGTGGTCGCCGACGCGCAGCGTCTGCGCCAGGTGATCGGCAACCTGCTGTCGAACGCGCTCAAGTTCACCGACAAGGGTACCGTCGGGCTGATCGCGGAAAAGTTGGAGGACGGCGTCCGCATCACGGTGCACGACACCGGCATCGGCATCCCGCGCGGGGAACAGGGCGACCTGTTCAAGCCGTTCCGGCGCATCGCGCCACGGCACGGCGGCAACCGCGATGGCACCGGCCTCGGGCTCGCCATTTCGCAGCGCCTGGTCGCGGCGATGGGCGGGGAGATCGGTGTCGACAGCGAGTCCGGTCGTGGCAGCCGGTTCTGGTTCACGCTGCGACTAGCCTGAAGCGCAGTGCTCCGCGACGCGCCCGGCGACCCGCCTCATCAGCGCGGGCGGGAAGTCGTGACCCATGCCCTCGATGATCTCGAGCTTCGCCCCGCGCACGTGCCGCGCCGTGTCGCGCCCGGCGGCGACCGGCACGAGCGGATCGCTCGCGCCGTGGATCACCAGCGTCGGGGCCTCGACGTTGTGCAGCATCGGTCGCCGATCGCCCGACGCGAGAATCGCCCCGAGCTGCCGGGCCGTGCCTTCCCGGTAGAGGCCGAGACGCGCGACGCGCTCCAGGTGCGGCCGCAGCACGGCCGGATCCTGCGCATAGCCCGGGCTGCCGATCACGCCGAAGACGAACATCAGGTGATCGACGATCGCGTCGATGTCGGTCGGGTCGGTCGGCGGCGGTCGCAGCAGCGCCCGTAGCGCGTGCGACTTGCCGAGCGCAATCCGCGGGGCCGGGTTGCCGCTCGAGGACATGATCGACGTCAGCGTGAGCACGCGCTGCGGCAACGCGCAGCCCGAGCATCGCGCGCGTCATTGCCCGCGGGATGTTGGGTACCGGGAGGCCCGCGAGACGCGTGGAGGCGCCGCTGTCCCGGTTGTCGAAGGTCACGACCCGGAAACCACGATCCAGCAACGTCTGCACGAACTCGTCGGGCCACATCGCGGCCGGCATGCCGAGTCCCATGACGAGCAGCGCGGCGGGCGCATCGGCCGTGCCGTGCACCTCGTACGCGAGCTGCACGCCGTTGGCGGCGGCGAAGGGCATCGGGCGCGAGCTCCGGACGGTCGTTATTTCGGGACGTCCGCAGTGTCGGCCGTCGTGCCGAGCAACTCCACCTCGAACAACAGCACCTGGTTGGCGAGGGGACCCTGCGAGCCGTATGCGAGGTCGGGCGGAATCGCGAGTTCGTACTTCGAGCCGATCGGCATCAGCTGCAACGCCTCGGTCCAGCCAGGGATGACGCCCGAAACCGGGAACGTGGCGGGCTGCCCGCGCTTGTACGAGCTGTCGAATTCGGTGCCGTCGACCAGCGTGCCCTTGTAGTGCACGGTGACGGTGTCGGTCGTCGTGGGTTTCTTGCCCGAGCCCTGCGTGACCACGCGGTACTGCAGGCCGCTCGCCGTCTTGGTCACACCCGGCTTGCTCGCGTTAGCGGCGAGGTACGCCTGGCCGGCGGCACGCGCCTTTTCGGCGTCCGCGGCCTGCGTCTTGGTGCGTTGCTCGTTGACGCGCTGCTGCAAACCCATCAGCGCGGTCTCCATCTCGGCCTCGGTCAGCTTCGGCTTCGCCCCGCTGCGGCCGTCCTCGACACCGCGCTGCAGGTCCTGCGGCCGCGGCTCGACGGTGACGAGATCCTTGCCGAGCTGGTAACCGAGGGCGTACTGCATCCGGGCCGCCTCGTCCATGGCCGGTTCGGCCGCGAGGGCGGGCAGCGTGCAGGCGACGAGGGCGGCGAGGACCGCGGATCGAATCGGAGTGGGCATGGAGATCTCGGGGACGGGGCTGGAACACGAATGTTACTTGGGTGAGCCGCCGAGCGTCATGTCGGATTCGACCGCGACCCGTGTGGGCGATTGATTCCGGATCTCGAACGGGTGCAGTTTTTTCACTTCGCAATCTTCGATCCGGACGGTAGAGTGCGCCCTTCGTGCGGCCCGCCCCACCAGCCACCGGACGGTTGTCTGGCGGCATCACGCCGCACAGCTCTGGACGAGCCGGAGAAAAAGAAACATGACGATCTGTGCACCCCGGCCCTCGTGCCGGCTGCTGGCATTGTTGTTGTCGCTGGCGACGGTCGCCGCGTGCGGCCGCTCCGGGTCCGAGCCCGGCGGCGCAATGCCGCCCCCCGAGGTTGGGGTGGTGGTCGCCACCAGCGGCAACGTGCCGGTGCCGCTCGAGTTCACCGGCCGCGCGGTCGGCTCGAAGGAGGTCGAGGTGCGCGCGCGCGTGAGCGGCATCCTGCTCGAGCGTCGCTACCAGGAAGGCAGCGAGGTCCCCCAGGGCGAGGTGCTGTTCCGGATCGACCCCGAGCCCTATCGCGCGACCGCGGCGCAGGCGCGGGCCGAACTCGGCGTGGCGCAGGCGCGCCTCGAGGAGGCCCGGCGTCAGCACGACCGCATCGTGCCGCTGTTCGAGCAGAACGCGACCAGTCGTCGCCAGCGCGACGAGGCGGTCTCACAGTTCGAGGTGGCCCGCGCCAACGTCGAGGCGGCGCGCGCGCGGTTGCGCACGGCCGAGCTCGACCTCGGCTACACCGACGTGCGGGCACCGATCAGCGGACTGACGAGTCGCGAGGTACGCTCCGAGGGCAGCCTCGTGCAGGCCGGCAGCGACTCGAGCCTGCTCACGCGCATCGTGCAGGTGGACCCGGTCTACGTCGAATTCTCGGTGCCGGAAGCCGAGGCCGCGCGGATTCGCCGCTCGACGCCGCAGCTCGTCGTCAAGCTGCTGCTCGACGGCCAGCAGGTGGACGCGGTGGCGGGTCGGCTCTCGTTCGTCGACACCTCCGTCGAGCAGGGCTCGGGCACGGTGCGTGCGCGCGCGCTGTTCGACAACGGCGATCGGCGCATCGTGCCGGGCCAGTTCGTGCGCGTGCGCATCGAAGGCATCGCCGAACCGGACGCCGTGGCTGTGCCGCGCCGGGCCGTCATGTCGAGCGCCCAGGGCAACTTCGTCTGGGTCGTCGGCGCGGACGAGACGGTGCAGTTGCGGCCCGTCCAGCTCGACGGCAGCGCCGGTGACCTGGCGTTGATCGCCGACGGCCTGGCCGGCGGCGAGCGGGTCGTCACGGATGGCGTGCTGAAGGTGCGCCCGGGCGTGAAGGTCAAGATCGCCGCGCCGCCGTCCGTGCCGGCCCAGGCCCGGCCGCCCGCGCCGGGGGCCGCGCAGTGATCTCGAGTTACTTCATCGACCGGCCGATCTTCGCGTCGGTGATCTCGGCGTTCATCGTGATCGCTGGGCTCGCCGCGCTGCGCGTGCTGCCGGTCGCCCAGTACCCGGACATCCTGCCGCCGCAGGTCGAGGTCCAGGCGTTCTATCCGGGTGCCAATGCCGAAACGGTGGCGCAGACCGTCGCCGCGCCGCTCGACCAGGCCGTCAACGGCGTCGACGGCATGCTCTACGTGCGGTCGGCGAGCGCGGGCAACGGCGCACTGGCGATGACCGTGACGTTCGCGATCGGCACCGACCCGGACCTGAACGCGATCAACGTCAACAATCGCGTGCAGAGCGCGCTTTCGACACTGCCGGAGGAAGTGCGGCGCCAGGGCGTCACGGTGCGCAAGAGCCAGCAGTCGTTCCTGAAGGTCCTGGCGCTTGATTCCGACGACCCGCGTTACGACGCGCTGTTCATCTCGAACTACGCGCTGCTCAATGTCGTCGACGAACTGCGGCGCATCCCGGGCGTCGGCGACGCCCAGATCTTCGGCTCAAAGGACTGGTCGATCCGGATCTGGGTTCGGCCCGACGTGCTGGCCAAGCTCGGCCTCACCCCGGGGGACGTGGCCGCGGCGGTGCGCGAACAGAATGCGCAGTTCGCGGCCGGCCGGATCGGCCAGGAGCCGATGGACGGGCCGGTCGACTTCACGTTCTCGGTCACGACGCAGGGTCGCCTGCAGAACCCGGACGACTTCGGCCAGATCGTCGTCAGCACCTCCGACACCGGGGGCATCGTGCGGCTCGCGGACGTCGCGCGCATCGAGCTCGGCTCGCGCGAATACGATTTTTCCGCGACCCGCAACGGCAAGCCGAGCGTGCCGGTCGGCATCTTTCTGCAGCCGGGGGCCAATGCGCTCGAGGTCAGCGACGCGATCGACGCGCGCATGGCAGACCTCGCGGCACGGTTTCCCGCGGGCCTCGAGTACAGCTACCCCTACGACACGACGACGTACATCAAGGTCTCGATCCGCGAAGTGCTGGTCACGCTCGCGGAGGCGATGGCGCTCGTGTTCCTGGTCGTGTTCGTGTTCCTGCAGAACTGGCGTGCGACGGTCATCCCGATGCTCGCGGTGCCGGTCTCGCTGATCGGCACGCTGGCCGCGATGCTGGCGTTCGGCTTCTCGATCAACACGCTGACGCTGTTCGGCATGGTGCTCTCGATCGGCATCGTCGTCGACGACGCGATCGTCGTGCTCGAGAACGTCGAGCGCATCATTGCGAGCGAAGGACTCGACCCGCGCGCGGCGACCCACAAGGCCATGCAGCAGGTGACGCGGCCGGTCATCGCGATCGTGTTCGTGCTGACGGCCGTGTTCCTGCCGGTCGCGTTCCTGGGCGGACTGGTCGGCGAGATGTACCGGCAGTTCGCCGTGACGATCGCGGTCTCGGTCGCGATCTCCGGGTTCGTCGCGCTGACGCTCACGCCGGCCCTGTGCGCGACGCTGCTGCGCCAGGAGGACGCGGTGAGCCACGGCGTGCTCGAGCGCTTCCACGACTGGTTCGGCCGCATGACCGGACGCTACGCGAACGGCGTGCGCTACCTGCTGCGGCACACGGCACTGGCCATCGGGCTCGTCGCGGCGATGCTGGTGGCGATCGTCGTGCTGGGCCGCGCGGTGCCGACCGCGCTCGCGCCCAAGGAGGACCAGGGCTACCTGATGGTGATCCCGATCCTGCCCGATGCGGCGTCGCTGCAGCGCACCGAGGCAGTCAGCAAGCAGATCACCGAGGCGCTGCGCGCGAACCCGTACGTCGACCAGGTGATGACGTTCTCGGGCCTCGACGTGCTCACGTTCACGCTGCGCACGAACACGGGCATCACGTGGGTCAGCTTCAAGGACTGGTCGGAGCGCAAGGCGCCCGATGCGTCCGCCAGCGCGATCGCGGGTTACGTGTTCGGCGCGGGGATGCAGATCAAGGACGCGTTCGTGCTGGCGTTCGAGCCGCCGCCGATCGAGGGCCTCAGCATGACGGGCGGCTTCGACGGGTACGTCCAGTCGCGTGGCGGTGGCTCGATGAAGGAGCTCGAGGCCGCGGCGCAGGCGCTCGTGGCGGCCGCCTCGCAGCGCAAGGAACTGGCCAACGTCACGACCACGTTTTCGGCGAGCGTGCCGCAGATCCGGCTCGACGTCGATCGCGAGCAGGCGAAGCTGCTCGGCATCGACGTGGCCGAGGTGTTCGAAACCCTGCAGAGCACGCTGGGCGCGCTCTACGTCAACGACTTCAATCGCGCGGGCCGCGTGTTCCGCGTGCACCTGCAGTCGGAGGCCGCCTTCCGCGCGCGGCCCGAGGACATCCGCGACGTCTACGTCCGCGCGGGCGATGGCCAGATGATCCCGCTCACCTCGCTCGTGACGATCAGCGAGAGCACCGGGCCGGAAGTCATCGAACGCTACAACGTATTCCCTTCGGCGAAGGTGCTGGGCGACGCCGCGCCGGGCTACAGCTCGGGCGAGGCGCTGGCGGTGATGGAGGAAGTGGCGCGAAAGGCGCTCCCGGACGGGTACGCGCTCGAGTGGACCGGCACGTCGTTCCAGGAAAAGGTCTCGGGCGGCACCTCGTCCGCCGTGTTCCTCGTCGGTGTGCTCATGGTGTTCCTCGTGCTCGCCGCGCAGTACGAAAAGTGGACGCTGCCGTTCGCCGTGATCCTCGCCGTGCCGTTTGCGGTGTTCGGCGCGCTGCTCGCGGTCTTCCTGCGCGGCCAGGAGAACGACCTGTACTTCCAGATCGGGCTCGTCACGCTGGTCGGCCTGGCTTCGAAGAACGCGATCCTGATCGTCGAGTTCGCGCAGCTCAAGGTGCAGGAAGGCATGTCGCTGGTCGACGCTGCCGTCGAAGGCGCACGCCTGCGCTTTCGCCCGATCGTGATGACCTCGCTCGCGTTCATCCTCGGCGTCACGCCGCTTGCGATCAGCGGTGGCGCCGGCGCGGCGAGCCGGCACTCGATCGGCACGGGCGTGATCGGCGGCATGCTGGCCGCGACGTTCATCGCGACGTTGTTCGTGCCGCTGTTCTTCAAGCTGGTCGCCGCGCGGGGTGTCGACAAGTTCCATGCGCCGCGGCGTACGGTGGAGGAGGGCAGCGATGCGGCCTGACCTCCCGCGGCGCCGACTCCTGGCGACGACCGCGCTCACGGCGGCGTTCGCGACCGTGCTGGGCGGCTGTGCGCTCACGCGGGAGCCCGTCAACACGCCGCGCCTGCCACTGCCGGACGCGTTGCCGGCCGTGGACGGCGCGGCGGCCGACTTGCCGAGCCCCTGGTGGACGCTTTTCGCCGACGACACGCTCGATGCGCTGATCCGCGAGGCGCTCGCGAGCAACGTCGATCTGCAGGCCGCCGCGGCCCGGGTGGCCGAGGCGCGCGCGCTTGCAGGCATCGCGGGGGCCGACCGCTGGCCGACGCTGGACCTCGAGGCGGGCGCCGTGCGCAGCCGCGACAGTAGTCTCACCAGCCCGCCTTCGAATGGCGACGAGACCACGCGCACGGACTACCTCGTGCGCGGCGTGGTCGCGTATGAAGTCGACCTCTGGGGCCGTTACGCACACTCCTCCGACGCGGCGCGCGCACGGCTGCTGGCGACGGAGTTCGATCGCGACGCGCTGTGGCTGAGCCTCACGGGCGAGACGGCACGCGCGTACTTCGCGCTCGCCGCAGCCATCGGTCAGTACGAACAGGCGCGCGCGACACTGGCCTCGCGCGAGGAATCACTGCGGATCGAGAAGCTGCGGTTCGACGGCGGCGAGAGCGACGAGCTGACCTTCCGCCGCGTCGAGGCCGAGGCCGCGCAGGCGCGCGCGCTGATGCGCGAGTTCGAGTTCGCGGTCGAGCAGCGTCAGAACGTGCTCGGCGTGCTGGTCGGCCGCGCCCCGCGCGACCTCGCGGGGCTGCGCATCCTGCCGCGGGCGTTGCCCGTGCAGACGGCGGTGCCGCTGCTGCCCGCCGGGCTGCCCGCGGAGGTGCTGGCACGACGACCCGACGTCCGCGCCGCCGAAGCGCAGATCGCCGCGGCGGCCGGCGACGTCGGTGCCGCACGCGCGGCGCTGCTGCCCGGCATCCGTCTCACCGGCAGCTACGGCTCGGCCAGTCTCGAGCTCGGTGACCTGTTCACGAACCCCGCAGACGTCTGGTCGGTGACCGGTGCCTTGCTGCAGCCGATTTTCCAGGGCGGCCGACTGCGCTCCAACGTCGCGCGCACACGTGCGC
>JAJTCR010000074.1 GCA_021325695.1 Steroidobacteraceae bacterium
TGCCGTCGAGCACGGGCGCGAGGTCGACCAGGGCGCCGCGTGGCACACCGTACGGCACCGGACTTTGTACGGCGAGCGCGAACGCGAGGTGCTCGTTCGACACGGTCAGGTCTCCGGCCGACATTGCCTCGCCGTCGGGAATGCGCGTGGGACCGGCTACCACCTCGACCGCGGCGCCTGCATCCGTGGTGCTCCCGAGCAGCAGCACCAGCGTCGACGACGCGATCGCGCCGGCGCGCCCACGCGAGACGGGATTCCTGCGCGAGGTCGTGTTCGACATCAGCGGCGACTCATTTCGACAGACGGGTCCGGGCGGCGCCTGCGATCATGGCATGGCAGACTCTCGCCCGCGATATTGCCTCCCGCCGCACGATGCACCGGTTCAAGTCCTGGCAGCTGTTCGCCGCGTGCGTCCTCACGTGGGGCACGACGTGGTACGCGATCACGTTCCAGCTCGGGCCGACGCCACCGGAGGTCGGTGTCGCGTTGCGGTTCGCGCTCGCCGGCAGCGTCGTGCTCGGGCTGGCGGCATGGCGCGGCGACCGTCTGCGCTTCGACCTCCGCGAGCACGGCCTCTTCGCGCTGCAAGGCGCGTTCATGTACGGCGTCTCCTACGTGTGCGTCTATCACGCGGAGCGTCACATCGTCTCAGGCATCGTCGCGGTCGGTTACTCCGCGTCGCCGCTCGTCACCGGTCTCGGCGCACGCGTGCTGTTCGGCACCCGGGCGCGCCCGCGTTTCTGGCTCGGCGGCGTGCTCGGCCTGTGTGGCGTCGCGCTGATCTTCTGGCCGGAGTTCGGTCGCTCGGCCGGCCGCGAAGGGGCCGCGTTGGGCGCGCTGTTCACCGCGGGATCCGTACTGCTGTCCGCGGTCGGCAGCCTCACCGCGAGCCGCAATCGCGCCAACGGACTGCCGTTCTGGCCCGCGCTCGGGTACGGCATGCTGTACGGCGCCGGCATCACCGTCGTGATCGCGCTCGCGCAGGGCTTCAGCTTCGCCGTGCCGCCGCTGTTCTCGTGGTGGGCGTCCCTGTTCTACCTCGCACTCGCGGGCTCGGTGCTGACGTTCGCGTGCTTCCTCACGTTGCAGGAGCGCATCGGCCCCGGCCCGACCGCGTCGATCGGCGTGATGACGCCGCTGCTGGCGCTCGTGATTTCGGTGGCGTTCGAAGGACTGCGACCAGACGTACTCACGGTCGCGGGCGCGGCGCTGGCGGTGACGGGCAACGTGCTGATGCTGAAGCGTCTCTGACGGTTCGCTGCCGGAGCCACGCGTCCAGCGACTCGCTATAGTGCGCTACCGCCCACGCGCGCTCCACTGAATCCATCGGAGCCTCGCTCGATGATTGCCATGTCCGAACATCCCTTGCGCCAGGCGCTCAACGCGGAGCTGCATGCGCGGCAACCGGAGGCGCTGTCAGCGCCGCTGCGCCTGACGTTCCTGGCGCTGTACTCGGACGCATCGCAGCGCGCCAGCGAACTGGAACACGTCGGCGAGCTGGCGCACCGTCACGGGGTGCCGCCGCCGCCCGACGGCACCGCCCATTTCAGCGCGGACCTCGGCGCCTTCCGACTCAAGTTCGAACGACACTCGGAGTTCACGCGTTACAAGTTCATCGCCGCGGGGGCGGTCGACGAGCCGTTCAGACAGACGGCGCTCCGAACCGTGCCGGCCGACTGGCTCGCGCAGTTGCCCGGACGCTTGATCGTGGCGACGCACGTGGTGATGCTGCCGGCTCCGGGGGTGACGCCGCCCGACGTCGAGGCCCTGGCTTCGCGCCACTTTGCCGGCAACGCGCTGGTCGGCGCAGGCATTGCCGGGGGCGCCGGGTTCGCCTTCACCGATTACCGCCTCCACGACGGGTTCGGCCGCATGGTGGTGCTCGACTGCGGCATGTCGCCGCGACAGGCAGGCCGGATGGTCCAGCGGTTGCTCGAGATCGACGCCTACCGGCTCATGGCGCTGCTGACGCTACCGGTCGCGCAGGAATTGACGCCGTGGCTGACCCAGGCCGAGCGCGAACTCGCGGGGGTGAGCGCCTCGCTCGTGGCAGCCAGCGAGGCCAGCGAGCCGACCCTGCTGGACCAGCTCACGCGCCTCGAGGCGCAGATCGAAAGCCGCGAGTCCGAGCATCACTATCGATTCACGGCGGCCCAGGCCTACCACGGCCTGGTGCAGCGGCGCGTCGAGGAGCTGCGCGAAGTGCGCATCGATGGCGTGCAGAACTTCGAGGAGTTCACGGAGCGCCGACTCGCGCCCGCGATGAACACCTGCCGGTCCGTCTGGGCGCGCCTCGAGTCGCTGTCGCAACGCGTGGCCCGCGCCACGCAGCTGCTGTCCACGCGCGTGGACATTACCCGCGAGCGCCAGAACCAGCAGCTGCTGGAGTCGATGAACCGTCGCTCGGCCGCGCAGTTGCGGCTGCAGCAGACCGTCGAAGGCTTGTCCGTGGCGGCCATCACGTACTACATCGTGGGGCTGGTCGGCTACGCCGCCAAGGGACTGCACGCGACCGGCGTGCACGTCGGCGTCGAGGCCGTGACGGCGATCAGCATCCCGCTGGTGGCGCTCGTCGTCGCCTACGGCGTCAGGCACGCGCGCAGGATCGTGTCGCACGACGTGCAATGACCAGGGCGCGGGGCGCTCAGGCCTTCAGCGCTCCTGGCAGCGCGGCGAGAAAACGGTCCACCTCGTCGCGCACGCCGATCGTGACGCGCGACCACGTGTCGTAACCGGCGAACCGCCGCCCGACGCGAAGACCTTGCGCGAGCATGCACTCCTGGAATTCGGCCACGGGGCGCCCGGTGTCGAAGAACACGAAATTGCCCTTGGAGTCGGCGCGCGGGCGACCGAGGCGATCGAGCGCCCCCTGCACGCGGGTGCGGTCGTCCACGATCGCGGTGCGCGTCGCCTGGAGAAAACCGCGGTCGTTCAAGCTCGCCGTGGCCGCGGCGATGCCGGTCGAGTTCGGCCAGACCAGGGACAGCGCGCCGAGACGCGTCGCGAGCGACGCCGGCGCGATCCCGTAGCCGACACGCAGCCCGGCGAGCCCGTGCAGCTTCGAGAACGTCCGAAGCACCACGAGGTTCGGCGCCTCGCGCAGCAGACCGACCGCGGTCGATCGGCCGGGCACGTCCGTAAAATCGACGTAGGCTTCGTCGACGACGACCGTCACGGGGCCGGGCACGGCGCGCACGAACGCGGCCAGTTGATCGGTTGCGACCGTCGTGCCGGTCGGGTTGTTCGGATTGCAGACGTACACGAGACTCGTCCGCGACGTGATCGCGCGCAGGAACGCATCGAGGTCGTGCCGGTGCTCGGCGTCGACGTCGACCCAGCGCACGGTCAGGCCGAGGCGCTCGGCGAACTCCGGCAGTTCCTCGTAGGTGGGCCGCGCTGCGACGAGTTCGCCTCCCGCCAGCGTGCGCGCCGCGAGCAGGCCCGCCATGCGCAGCAGTTCTCCCGACCCGGAACCGACCAGGACCTGCGCGGGGTCCACGCCTTCGTGCAGTGCGATCTGGCGACGCAGCACCTCGATCGATTCCTCGGCATAGCGGGGCGCCGCGCCCATGCTGTCGAGGATGGCGCGCCGCGCCGCCGGCGATGGTCCATATGGATTTTCGTTGCCGTTGAGCAGGATCGGGCCGGTGCCGGGACGCGTGGCCGAGACGACGCTGCCGTCGTCTGCAAACACGATCCGCGACGGCCACGGTCCGAGCAAGGCCGCCGCGCTGCCGAGCAGCGCGCGGCGTCGGGTCAGCGCAGGCGGCGTCATGCGTTCGCCCTCAGCCCGAACGACGGCGATTCGGCCGCCGTCCGCGCGTCACGACGTTGCTCGACGGCTCGGGCGGGGGCGGCAGCACCGGCAGCTCCGTCTGCGCCGTGAGCCCGGACATCACGAGACGACGCAATTCCGCATCGACCCCCCGGTCGGTCTCGATGGGGTGGTACGCCGCGAGCCGTGATTCCACCGCGTCGCACGCGCGTTGATAGAGTTCCCGCGACCCGGCCTTCTGCCAGGTCTCGCGGTTTTCGCGATCGATCACGGTGTCCGTCAGGTAGAGCTCCTTCGGCCAGTGACGCAGCGTGTGCTCCGCGGTGATCAGGTGGTCGTGGGCGCGCAGGTCGTCGACCAGCGACTGCACGGGGAGGTCCTCGAGCACGCTCAACTCGCGCACGAAGTGCAGGCACTGGCCACAAACTTCGTTGTCGAACACGAGCTTGGGCAGGCTGAACGTCAGCACGAAATCGAGCATGCCCGGCCCCGACACGGAATTGACGCCGGCGAGCGCCGCGAGCAGCGCGCTCGAGAAGGTTTCGCCGCCGGCCTGTGCGTCGAGGAACTTGGCGTCGGACAGCGCCATGTACGCCTGCGTAGGCAACCCGAGGGACTTCGCCACCGCGACGTAGGCGACGTTCAGGTGCTGCGCCTCGATCGCGGCCATCGGCGAACTCGCCGCTTTCATGTGGAACGTCGCCGGCGCGCCGCCGAACAGCACCGGCGCACCCGGCCGCACGATCTGCGCCATGGTGATCCCCGTCAGCACGTCGACGAGGTGGAACACCAGCGCACCGACGAGCGTCACCGGTGCGATCAGGCCCATCAGCGTCACCGGGACGATCTCCACCGGAATGCCCGCCTCGACGCAATCGAGCATGTTCTGGCACGAGTCTTCGCTGTAGCGGAAATTGCCCGTGGCCGTGATCGTGAAGATGGACATCGGCCTGGCGACCAGCTCGGCGCGGTCGCGCCGGAACAACTGCAGCATGTCGCGCATGCGCGGCACGCCGTGCTCGGTGAACGCGCCCGAGACCATCGGCTTCTTCGACGTCGTGAGCAGCATGTACAGGCGCCAGGCGTCCGACACCTGCGACTCGATGTCCTTGTTGGTCGAGAACGCGGTCGCGAGGTAGGCGATGTGCTCGAGGCCGTCACAGAGCCGCGCGTATTCGATGAAGTCCGTCGAATTGGAGAGCCGCGTCTCGCCGGTGCGGTGGTCGAGGATCTTGAGCCCGCTCGAGCCCGGCACGAAGTGCACGTTGTAGCCGCCGAGTTCCGCGTGCGGCAGGCCATCGCGGTCGTACAGCGTGAACGACTCGGGGGCCGAGGCGATCGCCCGCTCGACGACCTCCGGCGGGAACAGGATGCGCGCGCCGTCGGGAGTCGTCTTGAGGCCATGGTCGAGCAGGCGCTGCCGCATCGCGGCACCGCGGATCTCCATGCCGGACTCGGCCATGATGCGCTTGGCCTCGTCGATGACCCTGGCGCAAAGCTCGGGGCTGATGACGTTGAGCGTGGGTCTCATCCAGCGTCTCCGTGCGTGCGTCGTGCGGCAGGCCCCGGGTCCGGGGGCTCGGGCCCTTGCCCAAGGGGGACCCGGGATTATCCAAGGGCGGTGGCGCGACGGCTACTGCCAGCCGCGAGCGGTCGACGCGCGGGTGAACCCAAGGGCAGCTTCGCGTGTCAGTTGCTGGTCGCGGGCCACGGGCGGACCACCGCATCCCGAGGCCGTGTCGCGTCCACCCACCGTACCATCGGCGCAGTTGCGCGCGGACCCGGCCGCCCGGGACGACTATCGTGCTCGCCAGGAGACCCTGCTTGATCCGGAAGTGCTTCCTCGCCGTCTCGGCCGCCATCGTTCTCGTCGTTCCGCTGCATGCGGAGCAGGCCGACGATCCCAACACCTGGCTCGAGGAGATCGAGGGCGCGAAAGCGCTCGACTGGGCCCGTGCCGAAAATGCGAAATCACTGCCCGTGCTCGAGCGCGATCCGCGCTTTGCCGCGATGCGCGCCGAGGCCCGCGCGATCCTGACGTCGCCGGCCCGCATCCCGCTCGGCTCGATCCACGCCGGTCACGTCTACAACTTCTGGCAGGACGACGTGCACGTGCGCGGCCTTTGGCGTCGCGCCGACGTCGAGACTTACCGCAGCGGTGCACCGCGGTGGCAGACGCTGATCGACTTCGATCGCCTCGCCAGGGATGAACGGGAAAACTGGGTCGCCGGCCAGATCGTCTGCCTGTCGCCCGAGTACCGGCGTTGCATGGTGGAGTTGTCGCGCGGGGGCGGCGACACCTCGACCTGGCGCGAGTTCGACACGCAGGCCGCCGCGTTCGTGCGGGGCGGCTTTGCGCTGCCCGAGGCCAAGTCGGACGTGGCGTGGGTCGACACCGACACGCTGCTGGTCGGCACCGACTGGGGCGAGGGCTCGCTGACGACGTCCGGTTATCCCCGCATCGTCAAGGCGTGGCGGCGCGGCACGGCCTTGGCCGACGCCCGGGTGCTGTTCGAAGGCGGTCGCGACGATGTGGCGGTCCGGTCCCTGGTCGAGCAGGACGGAGCAGCGCGGCCCTTCATCGTGCGCGCGGTCTCGTTCTTCGAGGCGGAGTATCACTACGCCCCCGGTCTCGGAACTCCGACGAAGCTGCCGTTGCCGCCGAACGCCGACCTTCAAGGCGTGCTCGACGGCCGGGCGATCGTCTCGTTGCGTGAACCGTGGTCGTATCGTGGGCAGTCGTTCGCGACCGGCGCGGTGGTGGCCTATGACCTGCGCGGCGGCGCAGCTGAACTCGTGTTCGCCCCGAGCGAGGTGCAGTCGGTCGAGGCGGTGGGCCTGGGCGAGAGCGGTCTCGTGATCCAGTACCTCGAGAATGTCTCCGGCCGTGCGGCGCGACTCACGCGCACGACGGGCGGCAGCTGGCGGGCGTCGGAGATCCCGTTGCCGGCCA
>JAJTCR010000483.1 GCA_021325695.1 Steroidobacteraceae bacterium
TCGAACCGATCGTGCAGCTCGGCGGGCGGGTCGAACATCGTCGCGTAGGTCAGGCGAAAGCCCATGGCCGTCATCCCTGGGTCGTCGAAGGTCCGGGCGGAAAGTGTCGCGCGAGCAGGTCGTCCAGCAGTCCGAGCGCGTCCGCGAGCCCGCGCTCCTCGATCACCAGCGGCGGCGCGATCAGCAGCAGGTTGCCGCGTGCACCGAACGCGACGCCTGCGGTGAGCGCGTCCGCGAGCAGCGCCGCCAGCGCCGGCGCGGTCTGCGGCCACGGCGCCAGTGGTTCGCGCGTGACGCGGTCGCGCACGAGCTCGAGCACGGCAAAGAGGCCGTGACCCCCGCGCACGTCGCCGACGACGGCGTGCCGCGTGGCCAGTCGCGTGAGTGTTTCCCGCAGCGCCGGTCCCAGTCGTCGCGACCGCTCGACGAGCCCGTCCTCGCGATACGCGTCGATCGCGGCCGAGCCCGCGGCGCACGCGAGGGGATGGCCACAGTAGGTGAGTCCCGTGCCGAGCACCCGGTCGTCGAGCCGGCGCGCGATGTCGTGCGAAAGCACGACCGCGCCCAGGGGCAGCATGGCGCCGGTGAGCCCCTTCGCGAGCGTGATCACGTCCGGACGACCCGCGTCGCCGTAGCGCTGCCACGCGAACCACTCGCCGCAGCGGCCGAACGCGCTCATGACCTCGTCCGCGATCAGCGGGATCGCACGCGCCCGGGTTTCGCGACGCACGGCGGGCCAGTAGGTGTCGGGAGCGACGATGCCGTTCGAGCCTGCGTTCGGCTCGACGATGACGGCCGCCACGCACTCCGCGCCGACATGGTCGATGCGCTCGGCGATCGCCGACGCTGCCCGCTCGCCACACTCGGCGTCGTTCGCGCTGCCGAACGGGCAGCGGTACGCATACGGCGGCGCGACGTGGCTCACGTGCATCGCGTCGGGGTCGATCATCGCGCGCGTGCGCGTGTCGCCCGAGAGCGCCATCGCCAGGTGGGTCGACCCGTGGTAGGAGCGGTCGCGCGCGATGACCACGCCGCGCGGCCGGTCGAGTGCCTGGCGCACGATCTTGACCGCATGCTCGTTGGCATCGGCGCCGCCGAGCGTGAAGAACACGCGGCCGCCGTCGAAACCGGCGAGGCCCAGCAGTTTCTCGGCGAGCTCGGCACGCGGGCGAGCGCCCCACGCGTTGGTGACGAAGCACAGCCGTTCGGCCTGTTCGCGGATCGCCGCCACCACGCGCGGGTGCTGATGGCCCAGGTTGCTGCATTCGGCGAGACTGCTCATGTCGAGTACGCGCCGGCCGTCCTCGAGGTGCAGCCACGCGCCCGCGCCCCCCACCACGGTGGGCGCGTCCCACTGCGATTGCGCGCACCAGCTGTGCAGGACGGTGTTTCGCTCGGCGTTCAACGTGTCCCCCGCGTTCGACACGCGCCGATAATCGCACAGGTGATTCGCGCGGCGAACCATGTCCGCTCGCGGCCGCACGACTATTGCTGCGCTGTACGGCGCAGCTGGCGCAGCAGTGCGTCCGGCGCCACGGGCCGACCGAGCAGGTCGCGCATGAGCGTGCGCGTGTCGCGCTCCGACCCGAAGCGCAGCAGTCGCTCGCCGAGCCACGGGTACCAACGCGCATTGCCGGTGTCGAACGGGCCGATGGCACCGGCCACGCCGTCCCGTATCTCGGCCGTCAGCACGGCGCCCAACCCGTAATTGACCATGTAGCCGGGGTTGCCGGCCAGTTGTACGCGCATGGCCCACCAGGGCACCTCGGGATGCGGCGCGATGCGCAGGTAGCGGTGGGTGATGTCGGTCCAGACCGCGTTCGGGTCCGACGCCGGATCGCGCAGCAGCCGCAGCTCGAACAGCGACCAGGCGACGTCGAGCACGACGTTCGCGAACAGCGCCCGCATCGAGTCGGCCTCGTCGGTCGCCGTGCCGAGGTACCGCTGCTGCCACGCCGGCTCGTGCACGCTCCATGAGGTCACGTCGGCGAACCGCGTGCGGATCGCGCTCAGGTGCACCGCGTGGCCGTTCTCGTGCACGAGCTCGTTGAGCGAAAAAAGCCCGCCGGTCGGATACGTGCCGAGCACGCGCGCACGCGGGCGGTGCCACGTGCCGTCGACGGTGCGCCCGCGTTCTAGAAAGTCGGAATAGGCCAGCGGCGACTTGTCGGGGCGCGACTCCAGGTCGAACACGACGCGGAGGCGGTCCAGGTCCGCGCCGAGGTCGCGGTAGAAGCGTCGGTTGGCGGGCAACAGCACCGAGGCTGGGATGTGCAATTGCAGCTCGCGGTTCGCGCGGCCGTGGGCGTAGCGGAAGTCCCACGGCTCCACCAGGTCGCTGCCGGGGTTCGCCGCGCTCCAGGCCTCGAGCACCTGCACGAGCCAGCGCTCGACCGTCGGCGTATCGACGCCGATCGCACGGGCGGCGGCGTCGATCTCGGAGCCGTCGCGCCGCGCCTGGGCCGCTGCGAGTGCGATCATCCGCCGATACGGGCTGTCGACCTCGTTGCGGCCGTTGAGGGCGCTCCAGAGCGGCCCGAACGCATCGAAGATCGCCTTGCGCTGCGCGCGGTCGTCGAGGACGTGCAACAGTTGCAGCGCCGTGCCGCGGTCGATCTCGCCGCCGCCGTGCCGCAGGTGATTGCCGTGCTCGACGTAGCAGCTCACGAGGGCGGCGCGCAGGTCGTCGTACCCGAGTTCGCGACGTCCGGCGTCACGACACTCGCGTGGACGCACCGCGTCGGTCGAGTCGTCACTGTCGAGTGCCGACAGCGTGCGACGCATGGCTTCCACGGCGCGACGGTCGTCGTCGGAAGGCGTGCCGAGCGCGTGCATCGCCGACTCGAGATCGCGCCGGGTCGTGGCCTGGACTACCTTCCAATCGGCGAGATCGCGATCCCGGTAGCGTCGGGCGCCACCCGATGCGAGGTACCCGACGGCGCCGACCGCGTCCAGGTGATCGATGAACGCCGTCTCGGCGCGGGTCACGGCCGCCGGCGTACCGGCAGCCGGCACGGCGCAGGCGTTGCAGTAGAGAGTCAGTGCGACGAGCAGGTTCCGGAGTGCACGGTACATCGCGCGATCATAGCCAACCCGGCGCCGCGACGGTCAGGACCGAGGCTGGCTCACGGCCGCGTCTTCACCTGCATTTCCTCGCGCCGGTAATCCAGGATCAGCGTGTCGACCCGGCCGAGGACGTCCATGCCGATCATCAGCGCGGGCGTCGAGGTCAACTTCCAGTGCTCGAAGATGTGCAGGTCCGCGAAGCGGATTTCCGCGCGACGCACGATCAGGTCGCCGGCGACGATGCTCGGGATCCGCACCCGCATCGCCGGCTGCACGTCCTCGGTCACGCCGATGATCGCGTCGTCGAACGGGTCCTGCTCGCCGCGTCGCCGCGCGAGCGCCTCGCGCAGCGCGAGGTTGCCAACCGTCGCCTGACCGCCGGTGTCGATGATCGCGAGCGTGGGCACCGGACCGACCATCACCTGTGCCCGCAGGCCGTGCGCGCGTACGTAATCGAGCGGAATCACGGAGTAACCGGCCGGCGCTTCCTGCTTGCGCGAGCGTGCGATGTTGATGCGGTCCTTGCGGAACTCGATCACGATGCGCTTGTCCCGCAGCCCGTCCCCGCCGAGCACGCCGTCGGCGCCGCCGAAGACGTCGGCAACGATCGGCAGGGTGACGTCGTCGACGCGCAACTCGCCGAATTCG
>JAJTCR010000484.1 GCA_021325695.1 Steroidobacteraceae bacterium
GCGCACCTGTGCGACCTCGTCAGCGGCGAGGTCGTCGCCTCCGTCGGGCGCATGAACCCACAGATCCGATTCGGTGAAGACCTGATGAGCCGGGTGTCGTACTCGATGATGAACCCGGGCGGCGCGGCGCAGATGACGCGGGCCGTGCGCGAGGCGTTGAGCGAACTCGCCGGCGAGGTGGCCGCCGATGCCGGCATCGAGCGCGACTCGATCCTCGAGGTCACGCTGGTCGGCAACCCGATCATGCACCACCTCGTGCTCGGCATCGACCCGGTCGAACTCGGCGGCGCGCCGTTTGCGCTCGCGATCGACCGCGCCGTGACGGTGACAGCCGCCGAGCTCGGCGTCGCGCTGCATCCGAACGCGCGGGTCTATGCCCTGCCCTGCATTGCCGGGCACGTGGGCGCGGACACGGCCGGCGTCATCCTCGCCGAGCGGCCCGACCTCACCGACGAAATGACGCTGCTGGTCGACGTCGGCACGAATGCCGAGATCGTGCTGGGCGACCGACGGCGATTGGTCGCGTGCTCGAGCCCGACGGGCCCGGCGTTCGAGGGCGCGCAGATCAGTTGCGGTCAGCGGGCCGCCGCGGGCGCCATCGAGCGGGTCCGCATCGACCGTGACACGCTCGAGCCGCGGTTCAAGGTGATCGGCTCCGACCTGTGGTCCGACGACCCCGCGTTCGCGGACTCGGTCGGGGCCACGGGCGTCACCGGCGTGTGCGGCTCCGGCATCATCGAAGTGATCGCGGAGCTGTACCTCGCCGGGATCATCACGCAGGACGGGCTGTTCGACGGCGCTCTGGCCGCACGGTCGCCGCGCGTCGTCGCGACCGGCCGTACGTTTTCGTACGTGCTGCACACGGGCCCGCACCAAACCCTCGCCATCACGCAGAACGACGTCCGGGTGATCCAGCTTGCCAAGGCGGCGCTGATGGCCGGCATCCGGCTCCTCATGGAGCGTCTCGAGATCGCCACGGTCGACCGGATCCGGCTCGCCGGCGCCTTCGGGGCGCACATCGACGTCAAGTACGCGACCGTGCTCGGCATGATCCCGGACTGCGACCTGAGCCGGGTGACGTCGGCGGGCAACGCCGCCGGTACCGGCGCGCGGATCGCGCTGCTCGACTCGCGCTCACGCGCGACGATCGAGTCGCTCGTGCGGCGGGTCGAGAAGATCGAGACCGCGATCGAGCCGCGCTTCCAGGAGCACTTCGTCGAGGCGATGGCGATTCCGCACAAGACCGCCGCCTACCCCAACCTGCGCAAGGTGGTCGACCTGCCACCGGTAAAGGTCGTTGCACAGCCGGCTGCCGACGGCGGTCGCGAGCGCAAGAGCCGCCGGCCCGCGCGCACGACCTGAGCCTTCACCGCCCTCCGTCGGAGAGAGGACACGAGACGGGGCGGCAGCGCCGCCGCACGCGATTCCGGGTTCGTTCGCAAAGACGCCGTAAACCCGTCCCTGGGGGCTCTGGGCTCGGCATCCATGCCTCGCACAGCTTTGCGAACGAACCCGGAATCGCCTGCGTCGGCGCGAAGCGCGCTTGCGCGCGCCGGTCGCGCATCGCGCGAACGCCCCCGCCGATGCGGGGGCGGGCAAGAGGCTCAAACGTTCGAGTCGGGCGACGCGGCCTTGCGCTTCGCGATGTACTCGAGCAGCGCCTCGTCGACGGCGGGGTCGAGCGGCGGCGGCACGTAGTCGGCGAGCTGGCGCTTCCACTGCGCATTCGCGCGTTGGGCCATGTCGAGCGACCCCTCGGCCTGCCACTGCTCGAAGCTGTTGTTGTCGGCGAGCGGCGAACGGTAGAACGCGCTCTCGAAGTTCGCTTGCGTGTGCGCGCAGCCGAGGAAGTGGTTGCCCGGCCCGACGTCCGTGATCGCCTCCAGGGCCTGGCCGTTCGGCGACAGGTCCACGCCCGCGAGCAGCGTGTGCATCATGCCGGCCTGGTCGACGTCCATCATGAACTTCTCGTAGCCCATCGCGAGCCCGGGGCGAGCGCCGCCATCGCGTACAGCACGAGCGCCGGTTCCGGCGTGCCGAACGTGGGTGCGCCGGACTGCATAGAGATCGAGGAGGCGAAGCTGCCGAACACGACCGGGCAGCCGGGATTCACGAGCTGTGCGAAGGCCATGCCCGCCATCGCTTCCGCGAGTGTCTGCGCGGCCGTGCCCGCCACCGTCACCGGCGACATCGCGCCGGAGAGGATGAACGGCGTGACGATGGTCGCCTGATTGGCGCGGGCGTAGACCTTGAGCGCACCGAGCATCGTCGAGTCGTAGACCAGCGGCGAGTTGACGTTGATCAGGCTGACCAGCATCGTCCGCAACTTGCCGCTCGCGGGATCCACGGCCTCGGGGCCGAACGCGAGCTTCGCGAGCTCCACGCTGTCGGCCGCACGTTCCGGCGCCGTCACGGAACCCATGAACGGCTTGTCGCTGTACTTGACGTGCGCGTACACCATGTCGAGGTGCCGCTTGTTGACCGGCAGGTCGACAGGCTCGCAGATCGTGCCGCCGGAGTGGTGCAGCGAGTTCGCGAGGTAGGCCAGCTTGACGAAGTTCTGGAAGTCCTCGAGCCGCGCATAGCGACGGCCTTCGTCGAGATTGTGGATGAACGGCGAGCCGTACGCCGGCGCGAAGACCGTGCAGTCCCCGCCGATGTGCACGCTGCGCGCCGGATTGCGTGCGACCTGCTCGAACTCGCGCGGTGCGTGCTTGCGGATCAGCTCGCGGCACATGCCCCGCTCGAACCGCACTCTCACGCCCTGCACGTCCGCACCCGCGGCCTGCCAGAGCGCGAGCGCCTCGGGGTCTTCGCGGAACTCGATCCCGATCTCGGCCAGGATGCTGTCGGCGTTGCGCTCGATGGTCTCGAGGCCGTCCTCGGTCAGGACCTCGAACCGTGGGATCGCCCGCTTGATGTACGGTACCGAGACGGCGGCGCGGGCCGCGCGCGCGGCGCGCTTGGCGTCGCGCCCGCTGCGCAGGCTGCGTCGTTCGGCGGGGCTCGCGGCCGGTCGTTCGTCCGTGATCGAGGACATGGTGGATCCAGGGTCCGCTGCGGAGACGAGCCGAAAGTATGGGCGGCAGGTCCCCGGACGGCTGATCCTTTTGCGACAGCGACGTGCCCCGGCGCGCCATGCGCCCCGGGGCGGCCATCTCCCGTCAGAACCGGTAGGTCGCTCTCAAGCCAGACCAACGCGGTTTGGCGTAGACACCGGCAACGACGCCTGAGAACATCGAACTGTCGAACGCATTGACGCGGTATTTCTCCTCGGTCAGGTTTTTCACGAACGCCG
>JAJTCR010000075.1 GCA_021325695.1 Steroidobacteraceae bacterium
CGAAGGGTGCCTTGCTGTTCACGCTGGTGATCGAGGCCATTCGGCGCCTCCGGGCACGATCGGTCAAAACGACTTCACGGCGCGGTGACGGGGCTCACGTTCCCGGTGAGCCCGCCCGTGGTTTCCGGTTTCCGCCCGGCGAGGCGGGCGGGCGGGCGAAAGTGCTGCCAAGGATACGCGGGTCGCGACCGCGGGAACACCCCTGAAGCCCACAAAGTCTTTTGCATCAATGAGTTATAAGATTTCCGCAGGCGTCGAGCACGGCGCCGGCGCGCGCGCCGGCATGGACCAAGACCAATTTGTTGCAGTGCATTGACGCGGTCGGGTTCGCATGTCATATGACAGCCGTATCCACGATCGTCGATTGGGTCAGGGGTGCGGCTGTTCGGGTCTTGCGCACCCGGGCCGACCGGTCCCTGCGCGCAGCGGCGCCATCCGACAGGCAGGGCCCACCATGAGCCACCAGCAGCACGAGATCCCCACGCCGACCGACGCATCGACGGGCGGTCGTTCGGGCACGCCGGTGCAGCTGGGTCCGCCACCGAAACAGGGACTCTACGACCCCCGTCACGAGCACGACGCCTGCGGCCAGGGGTTCGTGGTCAACATCAAGGGCCAGAAGTCGCACCGGATCATCGAGCAGGCGATCCAGGTGCTCAGGAACCTGGACCACCGCGGCGCCTGCGGCTCCGAGGTCAACACGGGCGACGGCGCCGGCATCCTGATCCAGATGCCGCACGCCTTCAACGAAGAGGTGTGCCGGAAGGCGCGCATCCAGCTGCCGGCCGCGGGCCAGTACGGCAGCGGCATCATCTTCCTGCCGCGCAACCCGACCGTCCGCCGGCAGGTCGAACAGCGGTTCGAGCAGGTGGTGCAGGCGGAGGGGCTGCACGTGCTCGGCTGGCGCACGGTGCCGACGAGCAGCGGCATGCTCGGTGAGACGGCGCGCTCCTGCGAGCCGTTCATGCGGCAGGTGTTCATCGCGCGGCCCGAGACGCTCGACGACGACCTCGCGTTCGAGCGCAAGCTCTACGTGATCCGCAAGCGCGCGTACAACGACATCCGCACTTCCACGCTCGCCGGCGCCGAATACTGGTACATCGTCAGCCTGTCGGCGCGCACGTTCGTCTTCAAGGGGATGCTGCTGACGACGCAGCTCGACCAGTACTTCGCCGACCTGCACCACCCGCTGCTCGAGTCGGCGCTCGCGCTCGTGCACTCGCGTTTCAGCACCAACACCTTCCCGAGCTGGGATCGCGCGCATCCCTACCGGTACATCGCCCACAACGGCGAGATCAACACCGTCCGCGGCAACTCGAACTGGATGCACGCGCGCGAGGCACGCTTCGAAGCGGAGGCCTTCGGCGACGACATCCGCAAGATCCGGCCCATCATCAACCCGAACGGCAGCGACTCGGGCATGTTCGACAACACGCTCGAGCTGCTTTACCTCTCGGGCCGGTCGCTGCCGCACGCGGTCATGATGATGATCCCCGAGCCGTGGTCGAACCACGAGTCGATGGACGACGACAAGCGGGCGTTCTACCAGTACCACTCCAGCCTGATGGAGCCGTGGGACGGGCCGGCCTCGATCTCGTTCACCGACGGCACGCTGATCGGCGCGGTGCTCGACCGCAACGGGTTGCGCCCCGGCCGCTATTACGTCACCAGCGACGATCTCGTGATCCTCGCGTCCGAGGCGGGGGTGCTCGACGTCCCTGCCGAAAACGTCGTGCGCAAGGGCCGGCTGCAACCGGGCAAGATGTTCCTGGTGGACACGGCGCAGGGCCGCATCGTCGAGGACGAAGAGATCAAGCGCTCGCTCGCGACGGCCCGTCCGTATCGCGAGTGGCTCGAGGAGCACCAGATCCACGTCGACGACCTGCCGCAGCCGCCTGAGCTGCCGCAGCCCGACCCGGACTCGCTGCTGCAACGCCAGATCGCGTTCGGCTACACGTTCGAGGACCAGCGCATCCTGCTGACGCCGATGGCGCGCGACGGCGTCGAGGCCGTGGGCTCGATGGGCAACGACACGCCGCTCGCGGTGCTCTCGAGCAAGCCGCGGCTGCTCTACGACTACTTCAAGCAGCTGTTCGCGCAGGTCACGAACCCGCCGATCGACTGCATCCGCGAGGAGATCGTCACCTCCGTCGAGACGCGCCTGGGTTCGGAGGGCAACCTGCTCAACCCGCAGCCGTCCGACTGCCGCCGCCTGGAGCTCAAGTGGCCGATCGTGACGAACGAGGAATTCGCGCGGATCCGGCGCATGGACCTGCCCGGACTGCGCGTCGGCGTGCTGCCGATCCTGTTCCGCGTGACTCGCGGCGAAAAAGGCCTGGTCAAGTCGATGGAAGAGCTGCGGCTGATGGCCCGGCGCATGATCGAGGAGGAAGAGGTCAACGTCATCGTGCTGAGCGACCGTGGCGTCAACAAGGACGTCGCGCCGATCCCGGCGCTGATGGCGGTCGCGGGCCTGCACCATTACCTGATCCGCGAGGGCCTGCGCACGCGCGCGAGCCTCGTGCTCGAGACCGGCGAGGCGCGCGAAGTGCACCACTTCGCGCTGCTGATCGGCTACGGCGTGAGCGCGATCAACCCGTACCTCGCGTTCGAGACCATCGACCAGATGATCAAGGAAGGCTTGCTCACCGGGATCGACCACAAGACCGCGTGCAAGAACTTCGTCAAGGCCGCCTCGAAGGGCGTCGTCAAGGTGGCGTCGAAGATGGGCATCTCGTCGCTGCAGAGCTATCGCGGCGCGCAGGTGTTCGAGGCCATCGGCCTGCGCCAGGACGTGATCGACGAATACTTCAGCTGGACGGCTTCGCGCGTCGGCGGCATCGGCACCGACGTGATCGCGCAGGAGGTGCTGCTGCGACACAACGCGGCATTCCCGGAGCGACGCGGCCTCGCCGCAGTGACGCTGCCGGTCGGCGGACAGTACCAGTGGCGCGCCGACGGCGAGCAGCACCTGTTCAGCCCCGAGAGCATCCACCGGCTGCAGAAGGCCGTGCGCACGGGGAGCTACGAGACGTTCAAGTCGTATTCGTCGCTGGTCAACGACCAGGCGTCGAACCTCTGCACGCTGCGCGGCCTGCTCGAGTTCAAGGGCGCCGAACCGGTCCCGCTCGAGGAGGTCGAGACGGTCGAGAGCCTGATGCAGCGCTTCAAGACCGGCGCGATGAGCTACGGGTCGATCAGCAAGGAAGCGCACGAGACACTCGCCATCGCGATGAACCGCATCGGTGGCAAGAGCAACACCGGCGAAGGCGGCGAGGATCCGGAGCGGTACCACTGGACCAACGAGCAGGGGGACTCGAAGAACTCCGCGATCAAGCAGGTCGCCTCGGGCCGCTTCGGCGTCACGAGCGAGTACCTGGTCAACGCCAGGGAACTGCAGATCAAGATGGCACAGGGCGCGAAGCCCGGCGAGGGTGGCCAGCTGCCGGGCACCAAGGTGTACCCGCCGATCGCGAAGACGCGGCACACCACGGCCGGCGTGGGGCTGATCTCGCCGCCGCCGCACCACGACATCTATTCGATCGAGGACCTCGCCGAACTGATCCACGACTTGAAGAACGCGAACCGGCGCGCGCGGATCAGCGTCAAGCTCGTCGCGGAAGTGGGCGTGGGTACGATCGCCGCGGGCGTCGCCAAGGCGCACGCCGACGTCGTGCTGATCAGCGGCTACGACGGCGGCACGGGCGCCTCGCCGCAGACCTCGATCACGCACGCCGGCCTGCCCTGGGAACTGGGCCTCGCCGAGGCGCACCAGACGCTCGTGCTCAACAACCTGCGCAGTCGCATCGCGGTCGAGACGGACGGCCAGCTCAAGACCGGCCGCGACGTAGCGATTGCCGCGCTGCTCGGCGCCGAGGAATTCGGCTTCGCGACGGCGCCGCTCGTCGCGACGGGCTGCATCATGATGCGGGTCTGCCACCTGAACACCTGTCCGGCCGGCGTGGCGACGCAGGACCCGCGGCTGCGCGAGAAGTTCAAGGGCACGCCGGAGCACGTCGTCAACTTCATGCGCTTCATCGCGCAGGAATTGCGCGAGATCATGGCCGAACTCGGTTTCCGCACGCTCGAGGACATGGTCGGGCGCGTCGACCGGCTCGAGGCGCGCAAGGCCGTCGATCATTGGAAGGCGAAGGGCATCGACCTGTCCACGCTGTTGTACTCACCCGAGGTCGACCCGGACTGGGGACGCTACTGCCAGGACGAGCAGGACCACGGGCTCGAGCGAGCGCTCGACGTCACGCACCTGCTCGACCTCTGCCGCCCGGCGATCGAGCGCGGCGAGGACGTCGTCGCGGACCTCGAAGTGCGCAACGTGCATCGTGTCGTCGGCACGATCGTGGGCTCCGAGATCACGTTGCGACGCGGCGCGAAAGGCCTTCCCGAAGACACGATCCGCCTGCACTTCCGGGGCTCGGCGGGCCAGAGCTTCGGGGCATTCATCCCGCGCGGGCTGAGCCTGTCGCTCGAGGGCGATGCGAATGACTACGTCGGCAAGGGACTGTCGGGCGGCAAGCTCGCGGTGTTCCCGCCGACGGGCTCGCGCTTCACGGCCGAGGACAACATCATCGTCGGCAACGTCGCGCTGTACGGCGCCACGAGCGGCGAGGCCTACATCCGCGGGATGGCCGGCGAACGCTTCTGCGTGCGCAACAGCGGCGCGGACGCGGTGGTCGAGGCCGTGGGCGACCACGGGTGCGAATACATGACCGGCGGTCGCGTGGTGGTGCTGGGCGCGACGGGACGCAATTTCGGCGCCGGCATGTCGGGCGGTATCGCCTACGTGCTCGACGAGTCGGGCGAGTTCGGCTCGCGCGTCAACGCGCAGATGGTCGACCTCGAACGGCTCACCGACGCGAAGGAGATCACGGAGGTGCGCCGGATGATCGAGCGCCACCTCGCCCACACCTCGAGCGACTGCGCGCGGCTCGTGCTCGACGCCTGGGAGGCGACGGTGCCGAAGTTCGTCAAGGTCATCCCCAAGGACTACCAGCGCATGCTCGCGTGCATCGCGCGGGCCGAGGAGCAGGGGCTCGTCGGCGACGAAGCGATCATGGTGGCGTTCGAGCAGAACGCGCGCGACCTCGCGCGCGTCGGCGGCAACTGAGAAGACGACGATGGGAAAGCCAACCGGATTCATCGACTACCTGCGGGAAGTGCCGATCGATCGCGCGCCGCTCGAACGCATCGGCGACTGGAACGAATTCCACCCGCACCTCGAGGAGAAGCGCCTGCGCAACCAGGGCGCACGCTGCATGGACTGCGGCGTCCCGTTCTGCCACACGGGCAAGTTGATCAGCGGCATGGCCGCCGGCTGCCCGGTCCGCAACGTGATCCCGGAGTGGAACGACCTCGTCTATCGCGGACTCTGGCGTGAAGCGCTCGACCGGCTGCACATGACGAACAATTTCCCGGAGTTCACGGGCCGCGTCTGCCCCGCGCCCTGCGAGGGCTCGTGCGTGCTCGGCATCGACGAGCCGCCGGTCACGATCAAGAACATCGAGGCCGCGATCATCGAGCGAGGCTGGGAGGAAGGCTGGGTCGTGCCGGAGCCACCCGCGACGCGCACGGGCAAGAAGGTCGCCGTGATCGGGTCCGGCCCCGCGGGCCTCGCGGCGGCGCAGCAGCTGAATCGTGCCGGGCACCTGGTCACGGTGCTGGAGCGCGAGAATCGCCCGGGCGGCCTCCTCATGTACGGCATCCCGAACATGAAGCTCGACAAGCGTGAAGTCGTCGACCGCCGCATCCGGCTGCTCGAGGCCGAGGGCATCAAGTTCCTCTGCAACGCGAACGTGGGCGACAACGTCGAGGCGCAACTGCTGTTGCGCGACTTCGACGCAACCGTGATCTGCACGGGGGCCACGCAGCCGCGGGACCTGGCTTTGGAGGGCCGCGATCTGCGCGGCGTGCATTTTGCGATGGACTTCCTCACCGCGAGCACCCGCGCGCTGCTGAACGGCGGCGCCGACCACTCGCCGATCCACGCGCGCGGCAAGGACGTCGTCGTGATCGGCGGCGGCGACACGGGCACCGACTGCGTCGGAACTTCGCTGCGCCAGGGTTGCCGCAGCCTCGTGCAGGTCGAGATCCTGCCCCGGCCCCCGCTCGAGCGCGGCACCGACAATCCGTGGCCGGAGTGGCCCAAGGTCTACAAGCTCGACTACGGCCAGGAGGAAGCCGCCGCTCGCTTTGGCGACGACCCGCGCGTGTACCTGACCACGGTCAGGAAGTTCGTCGGCAATGCGCAGGGCCAGCTCGAGTCGATCGTCACGGTCGAGGTGCAGTGGGAGCGCAACGCGCGGGGTCAGCTGGTGCCGGTCGACGTGCCGGGCACCGAGCAGGTGCGCCCGGCGCAGCTCGCGTTGCTCGCGATGGGCTTTCTCGGCCCCGAGCAACCGTTGCTCCGCGATCTCGGACTCGAGTGCGACGCTCGCAGCAACGTGCAGGCCGACTACGGGCGCTATGCGACGAGCCTGAAGGGCGTATTCGCCGCGGGCGATTGCCGTCGTGGGCAGAGCCTCGTGGTCTGGGCGATCGACGAGGGCCGTGGCGCCGCCGCCGCGTGCGATCGCTACCTGATGGGTAAATAGCACGCAGGCAGGCGCTGTCAGGAGTCCGCTTGGATAGGAAATCAGGCATCGACCGCCGCAAGGTGCTCGGGGTCGCGCTTACGCT
>JAJTCR010000076.1 GCA_021325695.1 Steroidobacteraceae bacterium
CTCTCGGACCAGTCGGGCATGGCGATCCGGCTGGTGCGCCTGTCGAACTGGCTCGACAACGTGCACGCCGATTACAAGGAGCTGCATTCGACGGCGTTGTCGCGGACCGAGAGCGTCGCGCGTCGTATCGAGGCCCGCAACGTTTTCGCCTCGAGTACCCCGATCTTTGCGTCCACGGGCGAGGGCATCGTGCTGCTCGAGGCCCGGTTGCCCACGTCTGAGCCGGATGCGGTCGTCGCGGGCTTCGTGCGTCGCCTGACCTGGATCGCGGTGCTGCTGGCGCTCGGCGCGGTCGCGGGCGCGCTCGTGCTCGCCCGTCGGCTGGGGCAACCGCTCGAGACGCTCGCCGACTCGGCGACCCGGCTTGGGCGTGGCGATTTCTCGGCCTCGATTCCGATCGCGGGCGGCGGCCCCGAAGTCGTGGCGCTCGCGCGGACGCTCGAAGACATGCGTCGTAACTTGGTCGAGCTCACCGCGACGCTGCGGCGACGCGAGGCCGACGCGCAGGCGCTGCTGCGCGGGGTCGTCGAGGGCGTGTACGCGGTCGATGCCGACCGCAAAGTGCGCTACATGAATCCGCAAGCCGAAAAGATGCTCGGCGTCCGCGCCGAGGCGGCGCTCGGGCGGTTCTGCGGCGACGTCCTCAAGCCGTGCCCCAACGAGCTGGGCGTTCGGCCGTGCGAGACCGCGTGCCCGATCGTCGCCGCGCGGGAGCGGGGCCAGGCGCAATCGACTGAGTTCCTGCAGCGAGCGGACGGTTCCAAGCGGACGGTCGTGATCACGAGCGCGGGTCCGGTCGACGGCCTGCAGGTGCAGGTCATGCGCGACGAGACCGATCTCGAGGCGGTCCGCCGTGCCCGCGACTCGATCCTCGCCAACATTTCGCACGAATTCCGCACGCCGCTCGCCGCGCAACTTGCGTCGATCGAACTGCTGCAGGAGAACCTGCAGGAGATGCCACGCGAGCAGATCGAGGAGCTCGTGACTTCACTGCGTCGCGGGTCGCTGCGCCTGACGCGGCTGATCGACAACCTGCTCGAGAGCGTTCGCATCGAATCGGGCCAGCTGTCGATCCGGCAGCAGGACCTGCACCTGCCCGAGGTCATCCATGACGCCGTGGAAATGGTGGGCAGCCTGTTCACGCAACGCGGGCAGACGCTGCACGTGGACGTGCCCGAGGACCTGCCGGCGATCGTGGGCGACGGACCGCGGCTCGTGCAGGTGTTCGTGAACCTGCTGGCCAACGCGAACAAGTTCGGGCCCGAGGGGAGCGCGGTGCGCGTCGCGGCACGCGCGGAGGGTGAAGAGCTCGTCGCGACCGTGGACCCGAGCAGGGGTCGATTTTCGAGCGGTTCTACCGCTCCGCCGACCAGGAGCCGGAGCCGCGCGGGCTCGGCCTGGGACTCTGGATCGTGAAGTCGATCGTCGAGCGTCACGGCGGTCGCGTCGGCGCCACGCGCACCGAGGACGGATTGTCCCGGCTGGTCGTCGCGCTGCCCCTCGCGCCCCGGAAATCCGTCGCATGAAGATCCTGGCGGTCGACGACGATCCGGACCTGCTCGCGCTCGTTGCGTTCGCGCTGTCGCAGGCGGGCTTCGTCGTGGTCAAGGCCGTCGACGTGCCCTCGGCGCTGCGCGTCTTCGCGCACGAGGCGCCGGACCTCGCGATCCTCGACATCAACCTGCCGGGCGGCAGCGGCTTCGACATCTGCGAGGCCATTCGCAAGCAGTCGCGCGTGCCGGTGATGATGCTCACGGCGCGCGGCGAGGAGGAAGACCTCGTGCGCGCGCTCGACCTCGGCGCCGACGACTACCTGACCAAGCCGTTCAGCCCGCGCACGCTGCTCGCCCGCGTCCGCGCACTGCTGCGACGCGCGGGGCTCGAGACGGGCGGCGCGATGTCCGCCGGCGACCTGCACCTCGACCTGGAGGCCCATACGCTGCGGGTCGGCGCGGCCGAGCCAGTCAAGCTGACCAAGCTCGAGACGCGCCTGCTGCAGATCCTGATCGCGAACGCCGGCAACGTCGTCGGCACCGAACGACTGCTCACCCATGTCTGGGGGCACCGCGGCAGCGGCGACCGCCAGCTGCTCAAGCAGCTCGTGCACCGGTTGCGCCAGAAGATCGAGCGGGACCCGGCGGAGCCGGCGTTGCTGAAAACGGAATCGGGCGCGGGCTACAGGCTGGTGACTGGTGGCTAGTGGCTGGTGGCTAGTGGCTAGTGGCTAGTGGCTAGTGGTCAGTAAGAAGTGCCGCGGCGGCGGCTCGAGTCTTGCTAGCCACTAGCCACTGAACACTTCACCGGTATCCCCTCGCCTGCAGTGAGAACAGCCCGGCGTAGTGCCCGCCGAGTGCCATGAGCTGTTCGTGACTGCCGCGCTCGAGCACGCTGCCGTCGGCGATCACCAGGATCTGGTCGGCCATGCGCACCGTCGAGAAGCGGTGCGAGATCAGGATCACCATGCGCTCGCGGGCGAGCGCCTGGAACTGCTCGAAGACCTGGGCTTCGGCGCGCGCGTCCATCGCGGCCGTCGGTTCGTCGAGCACGAGGATGTCCGCCTCGGCCCGCATGAACGCCCGTGACAACGCAATTTTCTGCCACTGGCCGCCGGACAACTCGCGCCCTTCCTTGAACCACTTGCCAAGTTGCGTCCCGTAGCCCGCCGGCAACTCCTCGATGAAGGGCGCCGACATGCCGAGTTCGGCCGCCGTGCGCCACCGCGACTCGTCCTCGAAATGCCTGACGTCGCCCGCGCCGATGTTCTCGCCGACCTTGAGCTGGTAGCGCGCGAAATCCTGGAAGATCACCCCGATCCGGCGGCGCAGCGCCGCCGGCTGCCACTCGGCGAGGTCGAGGCCATCGAGCAGGATCCGGCCGCCGTTCGGCACGTAGAGGCGGGTCAGCAGCTTGATCAGCGTAGTCTTGCCGGAGCCGTTCTCACCGACGAGCGCGAGGCTCTCACCGGGCCGCAGGTGAAAGCTCACGTCGCTCACGGCCGGCTCGCTCGAGCCCGGATACGTGAACGTCACATGCTCGAAGCGCAGTCCGTCGCCGGGGACCGGACCGGCGGTCCGATCGCCGGTGCCCGCGTCCACCGGCGTGTCGAGGTATTCGTAGAGCGTCGACAGGTACAGGTTGTCCTCGTACATGCCGCCGATCGCGGACAGGCTGGCCGACACCGCGGCTTGCCCCTGGCGGAACAGCATCACGTACATGGTCATCTCGCCGAGCGTGATGTGACCGCGCACGGCGCTCAACGCCACCCACGCATAAGCAGCGTAGAACGCGCCAGTGCTGACCAGCCCGAGGAAGAATCCCCAGGTGTCGCGGCGGATCGTGAGCGCGCGATCCTCGGCAAAGACCTTGCGGAAAATCGCGCGGTAGCGGTCGAGCAGCCGCGGTCCCAGCTCGAACAGCTTCACTTCCTTGGCGTGATCCTCGCGCGCGATGACCGTCTCGAGGTACATCTGCATGCGGGTCTCGGGCGATCGCCAGCGGAACAAGCGGAACGCGTCGCCCGAGAACTTGGCCTCCGCCACGAACGACGGCAGCCCGGCGAGCAGCAGCACCACGACGGCCCACGGCGAGAACTGCGCCAGCAGCGCGCCGAAGCTGACGAGGGCGATCGCGTTCTGCACGAGGCCGAAACTGCTCATCACCAGCGCGAGTGGACGGCTCGACGCTTCGCGACGTGCGCGGGTCAACTTGTCGTAGAACTCCGAGTCCTCGAAGTGACGCAGCTCGAGCGTCAGGGCCTTCTCGAGGATCATCTCGTTGACGCGCTGCCCGAGCTGGGCGCGCAGCAGCGACTGGCAGGTGGAGAGGCCGCGTTGCGTCGCGGCGAGCGCGGCGACCAGGACTCCCTCGAGCGCGACGTAACCGAGCACGTGCGCGAGGTCCAAGGCTGCGCCGGCGCGCTGCGCGCCGATCGCGGCGACGACGGCATCGACGATCTGCGCGCCGACGTACGCGATCCCGGCCGGCACGACGCCAGCGACGAGCGTGAGCAGGCCCAGCGCAAAGGTCAGCGCGTGGCTCGTCGACCAGACCAATTCGAGCGCATGCCGCGTATAGCGGAACACGTCGCCCAGCCCGCGCAGGCCGGCGAGGCGGTCATTCGCGGAGGTGGCAGGGTTCAAGCGGCGACCGGCGACCATAGGCAGCGTGAAGGAAACCGGAAAAGAAGAATGGGGGCCGAAGCCCCCATTCTCCAGTAAGTGCGCGTCCGCGCCAGAGCGCGGCGCCGGTCACGCTCCCGCGCTGATCCTCGGAGTGTCAGCGGGCGTAGACCTTGTCGAATTCGGCCCCGTCCGCAAAGTGCGTGGCCTGGGCTTTGCTCCAGCCGCCGAAATCCGCGATCGTCACGAGCTTCATCTTCGGGAAGACGTTGCCGTACTTCGCGGCGATTTCCGCGTCGCGCGGCCGATAGTAGTGCTTCGCGACGATTTCCTGGCCGGTTTTCGAGTAGAGGTACTCGAGGTACGCGCGCGCCACGTCCGTGGTGCCACGGCGGATGGCCACTTTGTCGACCACCGCGACCGGCGGTTCGGCCAGGATGCTGAGCGACGGAACGACGATCTCGAATTTGTCCTTGCCGAGTTCCTTGGATGCGAGGAAGGCCTCGTTTTCCCAGGAGATCAGCACGTCGCCGATGCCGCGCTGCGCGAACGTCGTCAGCGAACCGCGGGCGCCCGTGTCGAGCACCGGCACGTTCTTGAAGAGCTTGCCGATGTACTCGCGTGCGGTCGCAGCGTTGCCACCCGGCTGCTTGACGGCCCAGGCCCACGCGGCCAGGTAATTCCAGCGCGCGCCGCCCGAGGTCTTGGGGTTCGGCGTGATCACCGAAACGCCGGGACGCGCGAGGTCCGGCCAGTCCTTGATCTTCTTCGGGTTGCCCTTGCGCACCAGGAACACGATCGTCGACGTGTACGGCGAACTGTTGTTCGGCAGGCGCGCCTGCCAGTTCGACGGCAGCAGCTTGCCCTGCGTCGCGAGCGCATCGATGTCGTAGGCCAGCGCGAGCGTGACGACGTCCGCAGGCAGGCCGTCGATGACCGTGCGCGCCTGTTTGCCCGAACCGCCGTGCGACTGCCGGATGGAGACGTCGTTCCCCGTCTTTTGTTTCCAGTACTGCGCGAAGGCCTTGTTGTAGTCGTCGTAGAGCTCGCGCGTCGGGTCGTACGACACGTTGAGCAGCGCCGTCGGCGCGGCCAGCAGCAGGGGCGACGTCATCAGGACACTCGCCAGCAGCAGCGCCGCGAGGAACGGTTTCATGAATCGATTGGCGGTCATGTTGGTCTCCGGTCAGAACCCGACGGCGACGCGCGTCAGGATAACTTCTTCGTCAGGCCGATCGCCGTCGACGGCGCCGCCCTCGAACTCGGTCTTTTCGTAGTTGAGCACCCACTTGAGGTTGTCGTTAAGGTACCAGTTGACCCCGACCCCGTAGGCGGACGCCTTGCGCGGCGAGGCGAGGGCATCGGCGAACGAGTCCGCGCCGCCGGCGAACGCCTCGTCGCCGATCTCGAGTTCGTGATAGCGAGCCACGAGTTCCCACGCGCCCCAGGTGCCGTTCTCCAGCGAAAACACGTTGTTGGGCTTGAAGCCCTTGAACGCCTCTTCCTCGCCGGTCAGGAACCAGTGCGCCGCCACCTGCCACGCCGTGCTTTCGACCGTATCGCTGCGGAGTCCCGCCGTCGTGGCGCGCGAGATGTCCTGTTCGGCCACGGCGTACTCGCCGAGCAGCCCGAACCGGCCGACCGAGTAGTAGAGCTGCGGCGTCCAGCGCAGCCGCTCGCCGTCCGCATACGGACCGGGGCTCGTCGTCGAGTTCGACCGGTAGCGGAAGAAGGTCTGCTGGCCGGGCGTCCGATACGAGGACAGCAGCGAGTTGACCGGGTCGCCGGTCACCGAGTTGATCGTGCCGGCGATGCCGAAGCCGAGTCCGCGCAACGCGAAGCTCTCGGAATTCGCGAACGGGTTGGCGAACACGCGTGCCGCATAGTCGCCGGCCGTGTCGGTCTCGACGTCGCCGATCGCGTCGCTGCTGCCGCCGTCGGTGACGCCGTTGTAGTAGCCGACAGAGTAGTTGAGCGCGCCTCCGAGCAGGTCGCCGCCGAGCGACACGCCGAGGTCGCGGTTCGGCAGCAGGCTGGTCGGAAACCCGCGCTCGACGAAACGGATGTCGTTCGCCGACTGCAGGCGCTCGAGCCCGACCGGCACCTTGAACTTGCCGGCGGTCACCGCGAACCAAGGCTGGACTCGCGCCGTGGCGAACGCGTCGAGGATGATGCTTCGACCGCCTGCAAAATCCGGCGTGAAGCGAAAATCGTAGATCCCGCCCAGCGTCCCCTCGACCGTCGGCCGGACGCGACGGAGCAGGAACGTATCTGCGGTTTCGGGCGTTGCGTCGTCTTCGAAGTGCCGGCCGTCGAAGTGCAGCGTGCCACGCAGCTTCACGACGTTCTGCTTGTCCGGCGATTCGATGCTGTAGCCCTTCGGGCTCGCCTTGACCACCGGCGACGACTTGACCGCGGTCTGCGTGGCCTCGTCCTGGATCTCGAGCTTGCGTTCCAGCACGAGCACTTTCTGGCTGAGGTCGTCGATCTTCTGCAGCAATTCTTCAGTCGTCGGCTGGGCGTGGCTCGCGGTTACGGGCGTGATCGCAGCCGCAGCGATGGCGGCGGCGATCCACCGATTGGCGGGCGAGGAAGTCATCGGTCGTTCTCCGTGCGTGGCGATGAGGAGAACGATCCTAGGCAGCGGCGGTGACACCGTCAGTCGAACCCGGGTTAGGAACCGGTGACAGCTCGTGCCCGGCGGGCATCCGAAGCTGACGCGGCTTACATTCGAGCGTTCGACCTACGGCGACACGAGACGTCCGCGTAACCGGGTCGCCGGCCCCGGGGCCCGCTTCACTTGAGCGGCAAGTCGAGCCCGGCGACGAGCTGCTCGACCTCGGCAGGATTTGCCGCACCGGCCGCGCGTTCGATGACGCGACGGGTGAGGTGTGGGGCGAACAGCTGGATGAAGTCGAGCTGGTATTTGCGCAGCAGGCCGCCGCGACGGAACCCGATCCAGGTCGTGTGCGTGGGAAAGAGGTCCGAGGTGTCGATGTGCACGAGGTCGGCATCGCCTTCGGCCTCGATGGCCATGCTCGCCACGATGCCGACACCGAGGCCGAGCCGTACGTAGGTCTTGATGACGTCCGCGTCGCGTGCCGTCAGGACGACGTTCGGCACGAGCCCTTCCTTGGCGAAGATGCCGTGCAGCGACGACGGACCGGTGAAACTGAAGACGTACGTGATGATCGGATGCGCAGCCAGCTGCTTGAGCGTAATCTTCCTTGCGCGAGCCAGCGCGTGGTTCTGCGGCACGACGACGTGCCTGTGCCACTTGTAGCAGGGCAGCAGCGAGAAGCCGTCGAACAGCGACTCGGAGCCGGTGGCGATCGCGAAGTCGATCCGGTCGAGCGCCGCCATCTCGGCGATCTGCTCGGATGTGCCCTGGTGGAGGTGCAGCCTCACCTCGGGGTACCGTTCGCGAAAGGTTTTGATGACTTCCGGCAGCACGTAGCGGGCCTGCGTGTGCGTGGTCGCGATCGACAACGAACCTCGCTCCTCGTCCTTGAGATCGTCGGACAGGCGCTTGATGTTCTGCACCTCGCGCAGGATCCGGATGGCCCGGTCGATCACCTGCTGCCCAGCCGGCGTGACGCGCGTAAGGTTGCGGCCGTCGCGCACGAAGATCTGGAAACCGAGCTCGTCCTCGAGCAGCTTGATCTGCTTGCTGACGCCGGGTTGCGACGTGTGCAGCTTTTCGGCCGCGGCCGTGATGTTGAGTCCGGTTTGGGCGACGGCAGCGAGATAGCGCAACTGGTGCAGTTTCATGCGGTCATTCTAAGCGAACGCGGGCGATTCGCAGCTTGAGCGCCCGCGGCGTCGCGAGCGATACCGTGCGCGATCCAACCGCGGGATCGCCATGAC
>JAJTCR010000077.1 GCA_021325695.1 Steroidobacteraceae bacterium
TCGAGAGCGCCTCGACCACCGGCCCGCGATACTCGATCACGTGGCCGGTGCCACCGTTGACGCCGATCCGGCCGATGATCGCGAGCACGAGGTCCTTGGCGGTGACCCCCGCCGGCAAGCGGCCGGTGACGTCGATCGCGAACGACTTTGGTTTGCGCTGCAGCAGGCACTGTGTCGCGAGCACGTATCCGACTTCGGTCGTGCCGATGCCGAAGGCGAGGGCGCCAAACGCCCCGTGCGTGCTGGTGTGGCTGTCCCCGCAGACGATCGTCTTGCCCGGCTGCGTGGCGCCGAGTTCGGGCCCGATGATGTGGACGATGCCACGGCGGTCGTCCCTGAGCCCGAGCAGGTTCACGCCGAAGTCGGCGCAGTTGACCTCGAGCTGCCGCACCTGCTTCGCCGCCGACTCGAGCTTGATCGGCAGGCCGCCGAAGATCTGCGCCGTGTCGGTGGGCGTCGAATGGTCCATCGTCGCGAGCGTGCGATCGAGCCGCCGGACCGGCAGGCCACGCGCGCGGAGCACGTCGAACGCCTGCGGCGAGGTCACTTCGTGGACGAGGTGCAGGTCGACGTAGAGGACGGCAGGCGTCTCGGCGGTCTCGGGCACGACGATGTGCCGATCCCAGACCTTCTCGAACAGGCTCTTCGCGGTCATTCAGGCTCCGAGGTGGCCAGGCGGGCCGTCAGACGGCGGCGGCCGGAACGTCGCCCAGGTCGGCACCGCGCCGGCGCGACGACTCGATCGCGTTGACGATCTCGATGAACGCCCGCGCGCTCGATTCGACGATGTCCGTCGTCACGCTGGTGCCGCGATAGGTGCGCCCGTTGTACTCGCAGGTCAGGACGGCTTCACCCTGCGCGTCCTCGCCGACCGTGACGCTGCGCACCTCGAACTTGCGAAGCTTGGCGAACACGCCGGTCGCCTGCTCGATCGCCTTGAGCGCGGCGTCGACGGGGCCGTCGCCGGACGACTCGTGGGTCACGATGCGGGCGTCGGCGTGGCGCAGTACGACGCGCCCGGTCGCGAACTTCGACGAATCGCTCACGACGTGCAGGTTCTCGAGGCTCCAGGGGCCGGCGGTCTCGACCTCGCTCTTGAGCACGAGCGCCTCGATGTCGCCGTCGAACAACTCCTTCTTCTTGTCCGCCAGCGCCTTGAAGTCGTTGAAGACGCGCGTGAGCTCGGTGTCGGACAGCTCGAAGCCGAGTTCCTTGATCCGTTCGCGGAGTGCCGCGCGGCCGCTGTGCTTGCCGAGGACCAGGTTCGTCCGCGACATGCCCACGTCGTGCGGGCGCATGATCTCGTAGGTCGTGTGGTGTTTCAGCATGCCGTGCTGGTGGATGCCCGACTCGTGCGCGAAGGCATTCTCGCCGACGATCGCCTTGTTGCGGGGTATCGGCATGCCCGTGATGCTCGACAGCAGGCGGCTGGTCGGGAACAGCCGCTTGCCGTCGATGCCGGTGTGCAGCCCGTAGATGCCTTCGCGCACCTTGAGGGCCATCGTCAGTTCCTCGAGCGAGGCGTTGCCCGCGCGTTCGCCGATGCCGTTGATCGTGCACTCGACCTGCCGGGCTCCGCCGCGGATGGCGGCCAGGCTGTTCGCCACCGCGAGGCCAAGGTCGTTGTGGCAGTGCACGCTGAAGGTCACGTTCTCCGCACCACGCACGTTCTGTTTGAGATACGAAAAGACTTCGTGGAACTCCTCGGGCACCGTGTAACCAACGGTATCCGGGATGTTGACCGTGGTGGCGCCGGCCGTGATCACTGCTTCGACGACCTCGCGCAGGAACTCGAGCTCGGTCCGCGACGCATCCTCGGGCGAGAACTCGATGTCCTCGCACAGGCTGCGGGCATATTTCACGCCCTCGACCGCGGCGTGGATGATTTCCTCCTTGGCCATGCCGAGCTTGTGCTCGCGATGGATCGCGCTCGTGGCGAGGAACACGTGGATCCGCGGACGCTCGGCGACGCGGACCGCGCTCCAGGCCTTGTCGATGTCCTCGCGGTTGCAGCGCGCGAGGCCCGCGATGATCGGGCCGCGCACCTCCTTCGCGATCTCGTGCACCGCCTCCCAGTCGCCGCGCGAGGCGATCGGGAATCCGGCTTCGATGACGTCCACGCCAAGTTCCGCGAGCGCTTTCGCCATGCGCAGCTTCTCGGGCTGCGTCATGCTGCAGCCGGGCGACTGCTCGCCGTCGCGCAACGTCGTGTCGAAGATCAGGACGCGGTTCGGGTCTCGCTTGGACATGGTCGTCACCGTGGAATCTCGGGGAAAGGGACGCGTGCTCAGGCCTGGTTGAGCCAGGGCATGCGCGCCCGCAGCTGGGCGCCGACTTTCTCGATCGGGTGCGCGAGGTCCTTCTTGAGCAGCGCCTCGTACTTCCGGCGACCAGTCTTGTTCTCGCGGATCCAGACGCGGGCGAACTGGCCGTCCTGGATCTCCTTGAGGATCTTCTTCATCTCCTTTTTGGTGCCCGAGTTCACGACGCGGGGCCCGCGCGTGAGGTCGCCCCATTTCGCCGTGTGGGAGATGTACTTGTGCATCTTCGCGAGCCCGCCTTCGTGCAGCAGGTCCACGATCAGCTTCAGCTCGTGCAGGCATTCGTAGTAGGCGACCTCGGGCTGGTAGCCGGCCTCGACCAGCGTCTCGTAGCCCTTGAGCACGAGTTCCGTGGCGCCGCCGCAGAGCACCGCCTGCTCGCCGAACAGGTCCGTCTCGGTCTCTTCCTTGAACGTGGTTTCGATCACGCCGGCGCGGGTGCCGCCGATGCCGTCGGCGTACGCAAGCGCCTTGGGCTTCGCCTTGCCCGAAGCGTCCTGCGCGATCGCGATCAGGCAGGGCACGCCCCGGCCCTCCTGGTACTGGCGTCGTACGAGTCCGCCCGGACCCTTGGGCGCGATCAGCACGACGTCGAGGTCCTTGCGCGGCTTGATCTGGCCGAAGTGGATGTTGAAGCCGTGCGCGAAGAGCAGCGTCGCGCCCTGCGCGAGGTTCGGCAGGATCTCCTTGTAGTTCTGGGCCTGCGTGGTATCGGGCGTCAACAGGGCGACGAGGTCCGCGCCTCTTACGGCTTCGGCGGGTACCGCGACCGCGAGCCCGTCCTTCTTCGCCTGCTTCCAGCTGTCGCCCTTGCGGACGCCGATCACGACGTCGTACCCGGAGTCCTTCAGGTTCAACGCGTGCGCGCGACCCTGGCTGCCGTAACCGACCACCGCGATCCTGGCCCCTTTGAGGGCCTTCTTGTCGACGTCCTTCTTCGAATACGCACGCATCGTTGTCGTCTCCAGAAAACTGACCAGCCAGGAATCAAAGTCGTCCAAACGTAAGAACCCCGCTCCGGCCGTCTCGCCGTGCGGGGTTCCTGGTATCCAATTGCGCCGTCTCGTTGCGCTCTCAGCCCGGAGCCCCGCACCTCCGCAGGGGAAGCAGGGTAAGGGACCCAAGCAGCAGGGCGACCCGCGCAGCGTGCGCCGGGACTTCGATCGGGAAGGAAGTGTCGAAGGACGACTTCATCCTGCGCCTGCAACTGACAGCGGGTGAAAGAGCATGCATAGCAGCACAGCCCCCGACGCATTGTCAACCGCAATGCAAAAAGAAAGTGGCCAGTGGCCAGTGTCTGGTGTCTAGTAAGAAGTAGCCCGCTGCGCGCCGACGCGCTTGGCTTCTCCAACTAGCCACCAGCCACCAGTTACTAGCCACTTTCCCGCGAGGTTCCCCTTGGATTTCCTGATCGACGCGTCGGATGAGAACGTCGGGCCGACGGGCGAACTCTGGCTGGTGACGCAACGCGACCGCGACGCCTGGGTTGCGACGCGTGACGACGCTGCACGCGCGTGGTTGTCGTCCACCGGGTTCACGGCGGAGAAGCAGCAGCTTGCATTGCTGCCCGGCCCCGACGGCACGGTGCGCGCGGCGGCGCTCGGCCTCGGTTCGCTCGAATCGCTCGACCAGCTGGAACTCTGGCACGTGGCGGGGCTGCCGGATCGATTGCCCGCCGGCACGCGTTGGCGGCTCACCGGACCCGCACTGACGCGCGAGGCGGCGACGACCGTCGTCCTCGGCTGGGCGTACGGCAGTTACCGCTTCGAGACATATAAGAGTGCCGCGACCGCGAAACCGCCGGCCGCACGGCCCAGGCTCGTCGCGCCGACCGTGGCCGAACGGGCGTGGGCCGAACGCCTCGCCGCCGGCACGGCGATGGCGCGTGATTTCGTCAACACACCGGCCGCCGACATGAATCCTGCGCGACTCGCGGAGGAGGCCGTGCGGCTCGCCCGGCAGCACGACGCCGTCGCGCAGGAAATCCTGGGTGATGAACTGCAGACCGGATTTCCCGCGATCCACACGGTCGGCCAGGCCGCGGCCATTCCGCCTCGCCTCGTCGAATTCACGTGGGGCGATGCTGGCGATCCCAGGCTGACACTGGTGGGGAAGGGCGTGTGCTTCGACACGGGCGGCCTCGACATCAAGCCGGCCGTGGGCATGGCGCTCATGAAGAAGGACATGGGCGGCGCGGCCTGCACGCTGGCACTCGCGCGACTCGTGATGGAGGCTCGCCTGCCGGTGCGGTTGCGCGTGCTGGTCCCCGCGGTCGAGAACGCGATTTCAGGCGGCGCGTACCGTCCCGGCGACGTGATCCGCACGCGCAAGGGACTCACGGTCGAAGTCGGCAACACGGACGCGGAAGGTCGCCTCGTGCTCTGTGACGCGCTCGCCTGGGCCGACGAGGAGCAACCCGACCTGATGATCGACCTGGCGACGCTCACCGGGGCGGCACGCATCGCACTCGGGCCCGACCTGCCCGCGGTGTTCGGCACCCGGCAGGAGACCGTCGACGCGGCGCTGCGCCATGGACGACAGGTGGCCGACCCGCTCTGGCCGATGCCGCTGTGGTCGGGGTACGACGACGACATCGCGAGCAAGGTGGCGGACATCAACAATGCGTCGGCCTCCACCTTCGCCGGCGCGATCATCGGCGCGCTGTTCCTGCGCCGCTTCGTGACACGGACGACGGATTGGTTGCACGTCGACCTGTTCGCCTGGAATCCCAAGGAGCGCCCCGGACGCCCGGTGGGCGCGGAGGCCCACGCGGTGCGGGCACTGTTCTCCATGCTGGTGGAGCGTTACGGCTGAACACCGACGACCCGAATCGCGTGCGGCCGGATTTTGGTTTCGAACGTCGCGCCTGGACGCTGATCTACCTGTGTCTCGGCCTGGTCGAGGGCGGCACGGCTGCCGTCATGGTTCGCGCACTGTTCGGCGACCAGGCGCCGCGCGTGGCGGTCGACCTGGTGCTCGCGTTCGTGAGTTCCGCGCCGGCCTGGTCGAATCTGGCGAGCATGGCGTATGCGCGTCGTGCCCAGGGACGCCCGAAGGTCGCGTTCCTCATGCCCCTGCTCGTCGCGATGACGGTCTGCGTGGCGGCGCTCGCCTTCGTGCCGACGACCGGGCTGGGCCTGCTGCTGTTCTTCGTGTTCTACGCCACGGCCCGGCTGCTCTGGGCCGGCGTCGAGACCGTGCGCGCAGTGCTCTGGAGCGTGAACTACCCGACCCGCATGCGCGCCCGCATCACCGGCCGGATCACCATCAACACGTCGATCGTCGTCGCCGGCGTCGGCGTTGCGCTCGGTTGGCTCGTCGGGCAGGACGGTCCGTGGTGGCGCCTCGCGCTGGTCGCCGGCTGCGCCTGCGGACTCGCCGGCACGCTCGCCTTCCGCCGCATGCGTGTACGGCGCGAGGACGACCTGCTGCTGGCCGAACGCGCACGCCTGCTCGAAGGCGCCACGTTCGGGCTCGACGGCATGCGTGCGCTGCTGGCGCGCGATCCCGCGTTCCGCGAGTACCAGCTCGCGATGTCCATGTTCGGTGCGGGCCTGCTGTCGCTGACGCCGCTGATGGTCGTCTGCCTCAACGACGTGCTCGGCCTGCCGACCTTCGCGCAGGTGGTCGTCACGACCTCGCTGCCGATCATCGTGATGCCGTTCGCGGTGCAGCCCTGGGCCCGCTACCTCGATCGACACCGCGTCGTGACGTTTCGCGCTTTGCATGGGCGCGTCACGATCGTCGCGGTGGCGCTTCTGGCCGCGGCGGTGCTGCTGCACCAGCCGTGGCTGCTGTGGCCGGGCGCGCTGCTCATGGGCGTGAGTCTGGCGGCGGGCAGTCTCGGCTGGACGCTCGGTCACAACGACTTCGCGCCACGGGGCGAGGAGACGCGCTACATGGCGCTGCACGTGACCTTGACCGGCATGCGCGGGCTCGTCGCGCCGCCGCTGACGATGGGCGCGTACCACGTGCTGGACTCCGTCCACAAGGGCGCGGGTCCATTCGCACTCGCGCTGCCGTGCGCACTGGTGGCGGCCGGCGCGTGGCGCTTTCAGAAGATGCATCGCGCGCGTCCGACGCCCGCGGCTGCGTGACCCCGGCGAGCCGACGCCGCACAATATCCCGTTGCACGTGATTCCCGTCTTTCCCCGGAGCCCACGATGAGCCGCCGCAAAGTCGATGTCCGCCCGTATTCCAGGCTCGTGTTCGACGGGGTCAAGCAAACGGCGAGCCGGGCGATGCTGCGCGCCGTGGGTTTCCAGGACCGGGACTTCCGCAAGCCGCAGGTCGGCATCGCCTCGACCTGGAGCAACCTGACACCCTGCAACATGCACATCGA
>JAJTCR010000078.1 GCA_021325695.1 Steroidobacteraceae bacterium
GCAGCGGGCGGCGCAGGCGCTCGGTCGCCTGGACGTGGTCGTCGCCAACGCGGGCATCGGCGTGCTGACGCCGGTCGGCAAGAACAAGCTGCCGGCCATCGGTGAGACGTTCGCCGTGAACCTGCTGGGCGCCATCGCGACGATCGAGGCCGCGCTGCCGATCATGAAGATGCAGGGCGGCGGGCAGGTCGTGGGCGTCACGTCGGTTGCGGGCGCGAAGGGCCTGCCGGGCTTCTCGGCCTACAGCGCGAGCAAGGCCGGCCTGCACCGCTACCTGCAGGCGGCGCGCAGCGAGTTGCGCGGCACCGGCATCGTCGTGACGGAGCTCGCGCCGGGTTTCATCGACACCGACATGAACCGCGGCCAGGGCGCACGTCCGTTCGTGATCCCGGTCGAACGTGGCGCCGCGATCATGGCGCGCATGATCGAGCGCAATGTCGGCATGCGCTGGGTGCCCGTGCTGCCGTGGACGCTCATCGCGCTGATGCTCAAGCTTCTTCCGGCCGCCGCGGTCGCGCCGCGGCAGCAGCGTCACTGACGAGGAGGCCTGGTGGATTTCGAACTGTCACCGCGTGTAAAGGAACTGCAGGCGCGGCTGCTCGCGTTCATGGACGAACACGTCTACCCGAACGAGGCACGGTTCTTCGCCGAGGTCGAGGCGAACAAGTCGCAGGGTCGCGCGTGGACGCCGACCCGGGTGATGGAGGAACTCAAGGCGAAGGCGCGCGCCACCGGACTCTGGAACCTGTTCCTGCCGGAGTCGGAGCACGGCGCCGGCCTCACGAACCTCGAGTACGCGCCACTGGCCGAAATCACGGGCCGCTCGCACATCGCCCCGGAAGCGATCAACTGCTCAGCGCCAGACACGGGCAACATGGAAGTGCTGGTGCGCTACGGCAACGAGGAGCAGAAACGACGCTGGCTCGAGCCGTTGCTGGCCGGCGAGATTCGCTCGGGCTTTGCGATGACGGAGCCAGCGGTCGCCTCCTCGGATGCGACCAACATCTCGGCGCGCATCGTCCGGGACGGCGAGCACTACGTGATCAACGGTCGCAAGTGGTGGACCTCCGGTGCCGCCGACCCTCGTTGCAAGGTGCTGATCTTCATGGGCAAGACCGACCCGGACAATCCGGATCGGCACCGCCAGCAGTCGATGATCCTCGTGCCGATGGACACGCCGGGGGTGCGCCTCGTGCGTCACGTGCCGGTCTTCGGTTATCTCGACGAGCCGCACGGACATCCGGAGGTCGATTTCGAGAATGTGCGCGTCCCGGCGTCGAACCTGCTGCTGGGCGAAGGCCGCGGCTTCGAGATCGCGCAGGGGCGACTCGGGCCCGGGCGCATCCATCACTGCATGCGCATGCTCGGCGCCGCGGAGCGCGCACTCGAGGCGATGTGCAGGCGTGCAATGTCGCGCACGGCGTTCCACAAGCGCCTGGCCGAACAGGGGGTCTGGCGCGAGCGCATCGCGGACGCGCGCATGAAACTCGACCAGGCCCGCTTCCTGACGTTGCACGCCGCGTGGAAGATGGACGTGGCCGGCAACAAGGCCGCGCAGAAGGAGATCGCGATGATCAAGGTCGTCGCACCGAACGTCGCCTGCCAGGTGGTGGACCAGGCGATCCAGTTGTTCGGCGGCGCCGGCGTGACCGACGACTTCGGGCTGGGCTGGGCGTACGCAAGCGCGCGCACGCTCCGGATCGCCGACGGCCCGGACGAGGTACACCGCAATCACATCGCGAAGCTCGAGCTCGCCCGATACATCACCCGCTGAGGTCGTTCGCGCTTGAACATCGACGGCAAGATCGCATTCGTGACCGGCGCCGGCCGCGGCATCGGCCGCGCCCTGTGTCGTGAGTTCCGGACGCGCGGTGCCGCCGGTGTCGTCGTCGCCGACCTCGATGGCGAGCGGGCGCGCGACACCGCGGCCGAACTCGGCGGACTCGGCGTGCAGTGCGATGTCTCGGACGAGGCTGCCGTCAACGCGGCCGTCCGCGCGGCGCTAGCGCACTACGGCCGCGTCGACATTCTCGTGTCGAACGCGGGTTTCGGCGTGACCGAACTCGACCTCGACGATGCCCTCTCGGCACCCAACGCGATGTGGCAGCGCATGTGGGAGGTGCACGTGATGGCGCACGTGTACGCGGTGCGCGCGCTGCTGCCCGGCATGCTCGAGCGTGCGGAGGGGTACCTCGTCAACGTCGCTTCGGCGGCGGGCGTGCTGAGCCAGGTGGGCGACACCGCCTACAGCGTGACCAAGCACGGGGCGGTCGGCCTCGCCGAGTCGCTCGCCATCACGTACGTCGAGCGCGGCATTCGCGTCTCGGTCGTCTGCCCGCAGTACGTCGCCACCGCAATCACCGGTTTCGACGAGGCGCTGCCCGAGGGGACGGTGCCGGGCGTGCTGACGGTAGAACAGGCGGCATGCGCTATCGCCGACGGCCTCGAGCGGGAGCAGTTCCTGCTGCTGACCCACGCCGAGGTGCTCGGCTTCTTCCAGCGCAAGGCGTCCGATTACGACCGCTGGCTGGCCGGCATGCGCCGCCTGCGGGCCGGCCTGCGATGCTCGGGCGGCTTCCTCAAGGTCAAGCGTTGACCGCCGCACGGCAAGGACCATGAGCGTCCACTCCCTGTTTGGTTGCAGCGCAGCAAGCAGTGCTAGACTCGCCAGGGCGCGCCCACCTCGCATCGGGCGCCAGCAGAGGACGATCGGAATGCGGCAGTTGCGCGGTGAGGATGCCCGGTTCGTGTACGCCGAGTCGGGTCACGCCAACTCGAACATCACGCTGATCTCGATCTACGATCCCTCGACCGCGGCCGAGGGCCGCGTCCGGTTCAAGGGCCTGCTCAAGCACGTCGAGAGTCGGCTGCACCTCTCGCCGATCTTCCGCCACAAGCTGCTGCGTGTGCCGCTCGAGCTCGACTTTCCGTACTGGATCGAGGACGAAGGCTTCGACCTCGAGTACCACGTGCGCCACATCGCGCTGCCGAAGCCGGGCGACTGGCGCCAGTTCTGCATCCAGGCCTCGCGCATCCACGCGCGACCGCTCGATCTGTCGCGGCCGCTCTGGGAGCTCTACCTCGTCGAGGGCCTCGACGCCTTCCTCGACCTGCCCAAGGACAGCTTCGCGATCCTCGCAAAGATCCACCACGCCGCGATCGACTTCCGCGGCGGCGCCGAGATCATGACGCTGCTGCACGACACGACGCCGACGCCGCCGTCGCCCGAGCCGCCGGAGCCGTGGTTCCCCGAATCCCCGCCGGGTTCCGTGTCGCTGCTCTCGCGCGCGCTCGTGAACAACATCGTGCGGCCGCTGATGTTCGCGGGCCCGCTCACGCGTGCGCTCGGCAAGATCGGCCCGGCGGTGCTGGGGTCGCTCGGCGACCTCTGGTTCGGCCACGAGCGCATGCCGGTCACGCGTTTCAACTCGGAGGTGTCGCCGCACCGCGTGTTCGAGTCGCGACGCTTCTTCATCGACGAATTCAAGCGCATCCGCGCGCTCGTGCCCGGTGCGACGATCAACGATGCCGTGCTTGCGGTCTGCGGCGGCGCATTGCGACGGTACCTGAACGCGCACGAGGAACTGCCGGCGGACAGCCTCGTGTCTCTCGCGCCGGTCTCGATCCGCTCCGAGATCAGCGGCGAGGAGCGCCCCGGCATCAGCCTGATCCGCGTCTCGCTCGGCACCGAGATCGACGACCCGGTCAAGCGCCTGCGCGCGATCCAGAAGCACACGTCGGCGAGCGTGGACATCGAGCAGGCCGTGAGCGCCAAGGAACTGACGGACATCACCAAGCACGCGCCCGCCGCGACGCTCGCGTTGTCGGCACGCCTGCTCGCGGGCTCCTCGCTGGATGTCGGCGTGCACGAGCCGCTCGCCGGGTGCACGATCATGAACGTGCCCGGGCCGACGACGCCGCTCTATTTCGACGGCTCCCGGATGACCTACTTCTCGGCGATCATGCCGATCTCCGACGGCATGGGGCTCGTGTTCGCGGTCACCAGTTACGACGGCATGATCTTCATTTCGCCGACCTCGTGCCGCGAGCAGTTGCCGGATCCCGAGTTCTTTGCGCAGTGCATCCGCGACAGCTTCCAGGAATACCTGGCGGTCGCCGACCGCAAGCCGAAGCGGCGCGCGAAGCGCCGGCTCAAGAAGGTCGTCGTGAAGCGGAAGGTCGCGACGCGGAAGAAAGCGGCCTGAGAGAGAGTGGCCGGTGGCCGGTGGCCGGTGGCCGGTGGCTAGGGTCTAGTGTCTGGTGTTCCGTAGGAACGAAGCATCGGACGCACACGCTGCCGTTAGGACGAGCGTCCGACCAACCGCTAGACACTGAACACTAGACACTGTTCGTCATTCGACCACGACGGCCGTGCCGCTCGCCGAGACCATCAGCATGCTGTTGCCCTGACCGAGCACTTCATAGTCGAGGTCGACGCCGACGACTGCGTTGGCGCCCACCGCGCGCGCCCGCTGCTCCAGCTCGTCGAGCGCGATTTCCCGCGCGCGCTGCAGTTCACGCTCGTACGTGCCGGACCGGCCGCCGACGATGTCGCGCACGCCGGCGAACAGGTCCTTGAACACGTTGGCACCCATGATGGCCTCGCCGGCGACGACGCCGAGGTAGCGCACGATCCGACGGCCTTCGATCGAGGGCGTGGTGGTGATGTCCATGGGGGAAAGTGTCTAGTGGCCAGTGTCTGGTGTCTAGTCAGAAGGTCGCGGCGGGTATTCCCACTGGCCACTAGCCACTAGCCACTAGGCCAAGCTCTACCTGGCCTGCCTAGCCGGGCACCGCGACGCCACGGCGGTGTCCCTGCTCGGGCGGACCGAACCACCCGGCCAGCCGGCGATAGACGTTGCCGATCGCGCCGTCGGGCTCGAACGGCTTCCACTGGCCCTCGGGCTGTGCCAGCCGGTTCGCCAGCACCCACATCACGGCCGCGTTGAAGCCGAGCCCGACGTGGCTGCCGGGCACCCAGATGTTCTCGTGCTGGTCGTCGTCCGTGTCGTCGATGCGCGCCGCTTCGGGGGGCACCACGCCGTCCGTCATCGAAAAGATGCACGTCGACGGCACGGGTGGCGGTGAGCGCAGCACCTTCGATCGTACGTTCGCGAGGTGGGCGACCGGCCCCATCGGGTGCGCCAGGTAACGATAGATCGCCTTGACCACCAGCGGCACCTCGTACTCCTTGACCGAGAACCGCATCGGGCTGCCGAGGGAGACCACGCTCCGGACGCATTCCGGGGCGGAGTGGGCCGCGTAGAACGCGTACACGCCGCCGAGGCTCCAGCCGACGATGCTCACCTTGCGCTTGTGGCGGTGGTGCATGTAACGCAGCTTCTGCTCGAGCGCGTGGCTGAACTTGAGCTTGAAGCCGGTGTTCTGGCCGAAACCCCACGTCTCGACGTGATAGCCGCGGGCGCGCAGGAACGCGCTCAAGCCGATCAGCGTGGAATCGCCTGCCGTGAATCCCGGCACCAGCAGGACCGGGTGCCCGTCGCCTGCCGGCGTGTTGAGCAGGACCGGAAACAGTGCCGGCAGCAGCGCGATCTCGAAGAAGGCGCGACCCTCGAGCATCGTCCACAAGGCCCTCGGCGGCCTGGGGATCCGCGAGCCGTTTGCTATCGCCACTCTGTGCCCCGTCGCTGTATTCGTTCTAATGTCGTTGGCTGCAGCGCAGCAATACTAGCAGGACGGGCCACGTTGCGGCGACTGCCGTGAGTAGGCAAGCTGCCGCATCTTGAATGTGCGGCCCGTGGCCGTTCGGGGGTTTTTCGATGCCGGTCCATGCTCGAATCTGGACGATCCTCGCCTTTTCCCTGCTGAGCCTGAGCCCGATCACGCACGCCGTCGAGCGGTCGGAGGTGCCGGAGAAGTATCGGTGGGATCTGTCGGCGCTGTACCCGGACGAGACGGCATGGGCCGCCGCGAAACAGGACTTCGTGAAATCCATTCCAGGCGTCGCCGGCCACCAGGGGAAGCTCGGCGAGTCTGCAGCGAGTCTGCTCGCCGCCATGACGGCCTACGAGCAGGCGGTCCGGCAGGCGGAGCGACTCTATTCGTTCGCGTTCCAGCGCTACAGCGAGGACACTCGCGTCGGCCGCGCGATGCAGATGCAGCAGGAGATGTCGCAGGTCTACTCGGACTTCCAGTCGGCGGTCTCCTTCATGCGTCCGGAGTTGATCGCGGTCGGACGCGGCAAGATCGACGAATACCTGAAGACCGAGCCCAGGCTCGCGCAGTACCGGATGTACTTCGACGACGTGCTGCGGGCGACGCCACACACGCTCGGCCCGGCCGAGGAAAAGGTGCTGGCGCGGATGTCGGTCCTCGGCGAAGCCGGCGGCACGGTCCAGTCGGTGCTGCGCAGCGCCGACCTGCCGTTCCCGGAGGTCACGTTCTCCGATGGCACCAAGGTGCGGCTCGATGCGGCGGCCTACGAGAAGTATCGCGCCTCGCCGAACAAGGCCGATCGCGACCTCGCGTTTCGCTCGTTCTGGACCTCGTACAACGACTTCAAGCGCACGTTTGCCGCGACGCTCAACTCGCACGTGCTGGCGCACGTGGCCTACAAGGACGTGCGCAAGTTCCCGAGTTCGGTCGATGCCGCGCTGTTCGACTACAACATCCCGCGCAGCGTCTATCGGCAACTGCTCGA
>JAJTCR010000079.1 GCA_021325695.1 Steroidobacteraceae bacterium
CCGCGCCGCAGTCGGACGCGGTGATCGCGTACGACCTCGACACCGGACGCATGCTCTGGTGGCACCAGTCGCTCGCCAAGGACGCTTGGAACATGGCCTGCTTCATCGGCGGCGGCCCCAACTGCCCGCGGGAGAACGGCCCGGACCTCGACATCGGTGCCCCGCCGATCCTGCATCGCCTGCCGTCGGGCGACGACGTGCTGCTGGTCGGCCAGAAATCGGCCGACGTCTTCGCGCTCGACCCCGACGACGGCAAGCTGCGCTGGAAGGTCAAGTACGGACGTGGGGGTTATGCCGGAGGCGTGCACTGGGGCATGGCCGCCGCGCCGGCGCTGCTGTACGCGCCGAACGCCGACACGACGTTCCTCCCCACGGAGCGCGGCGAAACGAAACCGGGGCTGTTCGCACTCTCGCCGCAGGACGGCGCGATCGTCTGGTTCTCTGCCGCACCGGACGTCTGCCCTGCGGAACTGAAGCCCGCGTGCGATCGCGGCTATTCCGCGCCGCCCACCGCGATCGCGGGCGCGGTGTTCCAGCCGTCGTTCGACGGCTGGCTGCGCGCCTACGCGGAAAAGGATGGCCAGTTGCTGTGGCAGTTCGACACCGTGCGCGAATTCACCACGGTGTCGGGCGAAATCGCGCGCGGCGGCTCGATCGAAAGCGCCGGTGCGATCGTCGCGAACGGCACCGTGCTCGTAAACTCGGGCTACCTGTTCGGCGGTCGCATGGCGGGCAACGTCTTGCTGGCCTTTGCCGTGCCGAAGCGTTGAGGATTCCTTGCCATGGAACGACTCCCGACGGACGGGCTCGACCGCTGGAACCTGCTGGACCCGGCCGTGCAGCAGTGTCCTTACGGGTTCTATCGGGCGACGCGTGCGCAGGCTCCGGTCTACCGGATGCCGCAGACGGGGTTCTACCTGGTGACCTCGTTCGACCTCTGTCGCGAAGTCATCCGCCAGCCCGACCTGTTTGCGAGCGGCGTGAGCCCGATGGCGCTGCGCGACGGTGGCGTGCCGCAGGCGATCATCGACGTCTACCAGACCGAGGGGTGGCTGCCGGAAGCGTCGTGTTCGACCAGCGATCCGCCGCGGCACACGCGCGTGCGGACCTTTCTCGAGCCGCTGTTCACGGTGCAGCGGGTGCGCGAAATCGCGCCGATGATCGATTCGGTCGCGCACGAACTGCTCGATGCGATCGGGGACCGGACCGGGATCGAGTTCGTGCACGAGTTCTCGCACCCGCTGCCGATGATCGTGATCGCACGGCTGATCGGCGTGCCCAACGCGGACCTCGCGCGGTTCAAGGCATGGTCGGACGCGATCGTAGAGCCCTTCAGCATGATGGTCTCGGCCGAACGTGAGCTCGAGTGCGCGCGACTCGTCGTCGAGATGCAGCACTACTTCGCCGGCCTGCTCGAGGACCGTCGCACGAAGCCGCGCGACGACCTGCTGACCGCCGTCGCCCGCGCCGGAGAGGACCCCGAGCTGCACTTCGACATGCGTGAGCAACTCACGATCCTGACGATCGACCTGCTCGCCTCCGGCAACGAGACGACGACCGCCGCGATCACGTCGGGCGTCAAGCTGCTGATCGAGAATCCCGCGGTGATCGCCGAGGTCCGCGCCGACCCCCGGCTCGTCCGCAACCTGGCCGAAGAGATCCTGCGTCTCGAATCACCGGCGCAAGGCATGTTCCGTCGTGTCACGCGCGACACGACGCTCGGCGGCGTGCCGCTGCGCGAGGGCGAGCTGCTGAGCGTGCGTTTCGGCGCGGCCAATCGCGACGAGCACCAGTTCCCGGCCCCCGAACGCCTCGACCTGCATCGCCAGCAACCCGGCAAGCACCTCGCGCTCGGCATCGGCCGCCATCACTGTATCGGTGCACAGCTCGCGCGCCAGGAGATCATCAGTGCCGTCACCGCACTGCTCGAGCGCTACGACGGATTCGCGCTGACGCCCGGTCGCCCCGGCCCGCAATACACGCCGAGCTTTTTCGGCCGCAACCTGCACGAGATGTACGTGACCCTGACCCCGCGCAGCTAGACCGCTCGCGTTCACTTTCCACGCCGCGGCAACGCGAACGCGATCACCTCGTCGCCGGCCGGCGAGTCGAACCACAGGTGATGACCCGTGACGAGCACGACGTACTGGCGGCCGCCGACCTCGTACGTCATCGGCGTCGCCTGCGTACCCGCGGGCATTTCGTGCCGCCAGAGCATCTCGCCGGTGTCGATGTCGTAGGCGCGGAGGTACCCGTCCATGGTGCCGGCGATGAACACGAGCCCGCCGGCCGTCACGATCGGGCCGCCGAGGCTCGGCGTGCCGAGGTTCCACTCGAACCGGATCGGCAACTGCTTCTCGATCGAGCCGAGTGGCACGCGCCATCTCACGTCGCCCGAAGCGAGGTCGACTGCAACGAGCTCACTCCAGGGCGGCGCCGTGCAGGGCGCGCCGAGTGGCGACAGCAGCCAGTCGCGGCGCGTGCCATACGGGGTTCCGGTCGCGGCGGCCACGTCCTTGCCGCGCGCGAGGCTGATACCTTCGATGCCGGGGATCTCGGCACGCGGAATCATCTGCACGACCTGCGCGACACGGTTCACGTTCACGATCATCAGGCGACGCTTCGCGTCGAAGGCCGCGCCGCCCCAATTCGCGCCGCCGGCGGAGCCCGGGGTCAGCAGCGTGCCTGGCCCCTCGGACGGCGGTGTGTAGATCCCCTCCGACCGGAACGTCTCGATCAGCTCGCGGCACTTGTGGCGATCCCAGGGCGTGAAACCCCAGGCGTCGTCCGGCGTGACCTCGGTGGGCACGAGCGGTTCGGGCCTGGTCGGAAACGGCTGGGTCGGCGAGAGCCACTCGCCGGGCAGGCCGCGCTGCGGCACGGGCCGTTCCTCGATCGGGAACAGCGGCTTGCCCGTGACGCGGTCGAACACGAAGACGAAGCCCTGCTTGGTGTTCTGCACGACCGCGGGCACGGTCCCGCCCCCGTGCGGCAGTTCGGCGAGCAGTGGCGGCGCCGACACGTCGTAATCCCAGATGTCGTGGTGGACGGTCTGGAAGTGCCAGATCGGCTTGCCCGTCCTGGCGTTCAGCGCCACGAGCGAACTCGAGTAGAGGTTGTCGCCCTTGCGCATGCCGCCGAAGAAGTCCGGTGCGGCCGAGCCGACGGGCGCGTAGATGATGCCGCGCCTCTCGTCCGCGACCATCGTAGACCAGACGTTCGCGGCGCCCGTGCGCAATGCGCTGCCCTCGAGCCACGTCGCGAAGGCCGGATCGGCCGGGTCGCGGGGAATCGGGTCGAACTTCCAGCGTGGCTCGCCCGTGCGCGCGTCGAATGCGAACACCGTGCCGGGCGGCGCATCGGTGCGGATGTTGTCCATCACGAAGGAGCCGACCGCGACCACGCCTGCGGCGATCACCGGCGCGGAGGTGATCTTGGACTCACCCGCGAACTTGTCGGACCAGTCACGCGTGATGCGCACCTGCCCGGCCTGGCCGAAATCGCTGCAGGCGCGTCCGGTGCGACTGTCGACCGCGACGAGTCGCGAGTCGTTCGTGCCCATGAACACGCGCGTCGCGCACGCGCTGCCCGGCGCCGCCTGCGGGTCGCGCCAGGCGCTCACGCCGCGGCAGTTGTAGTGGTACGGCAACGCATGGTCGAGCGAGACCTCGGAGTCGTACACCCAACGCTCGCGCCCAGTGGCGGGATCGAGCGCGACCATGCGGTTGAACGGCGTGCAGAAGACGAGCGAACCGTCGACGACGATCGGGGTGGTCTGCGTGGAACTGTTGGCGATGAGCTCCGGCCCGCGACGGCGCAGCTCGCCCGTGGAGTAGCGCCAGGCGACCGCGAGGTCGCCGACGTTTTCGCGATCGACCTGTTTCGCGGTCGAATAGCGTGTGCCGCCCGACGTGCCGCCGAAATAGCCCCAGCCGGCGTCGGCGGCGCCGGCGACCACGGGCAGTGCGACCGCGACGAGCCCGACGAGCGCGCGCATCAGACGGCCGGCCGCAGGTACTCGATGGTCGGCGTGCCGTCGAGACACGCCCAGCCCGCCGCCGCCATCGCGACGTGGTACGGCGCGTCCTGGTGCGTCTTCTGCGCCGCGGTGTTCGTGAAGCACTCGTAGATCACGAACTCGTTGTCGTCGTTGCCCTGCAGCACCTCGAACAGCAGCGTGTCGGGCTCGTGCCGGTGCACGTTGGCCCGCAGCTCGCCGATCAGGCGCAGGAATTCCTCGCGTTTTTCCGGCTTGGTGCGCACGCGCATGTACGCGGCGAGCCCGACGGTCTTGCCCATGCCTGCCTCCCCTGCCTGGTGCGAGTGCGTCCGCTCAACCCGTCCGCGCGAACCCCTGGCCCTGCAACGTCGCGCGCACGGCCTGCTCGATCCTGTCGGGCGACGGGATCCACAGCTGCTCGAGCTCGGGCGTCGCCGGCACCGGCGTGTGGGGCGGCGTGACCTTCTGCACGGGCGCCTTGAGCGCCGCGAACGCCTCGCACGCGGCAAGCCCGGCAATTTCGCTCGCCATGCCGCAGTACGGATCCGCCTCGTCGACGACGACGAGCCGGCCGGTCTTGCGCACCGATTCGAGGATCGTGTCGCGGTCGAGCGGTGAGGTCGTGCGCGGGTCGATCACCTCGACCGAGATGCCTTCCTTCGCGAGCTTGTCGGCCACCTTGTTCGCGAGCAGCACCATGCGCGCGAACGCGACGATCGTGACCTGCGAGCCCTTGCGCGTGACGTTGGCCTGGCCGAACGGAATCAGGTACTCGCCGTCGGGGACCTCCCCGGTCTCGCCGTAGAGCATCTTGTGCTCGCAGAAGATCACCGGATCGTCGTCGCGAATGGCGGTGGTCAGCAGTCCTTTCGCGTCCGCCGGCGACGACGGGATCACGACCTTGATGCCCGGGATCGAAGTCAGCATCGCGTAGAGGTTCTGCGAGTGCTGTGGCCCCGCGCCGTAACCGGCGCCCATCAGCGTGCGGATCGTCACGGGAACGTTGCACTTGCCGCCGAACATGTACCGGAACTTGGCCATTTGATTGAGGATCTGGTCGAGGCAGACACCCATGAAGTCCATGAACATGACTTCGGCCACGGGGCGCAACCCGGTCAGTGCCGCGCCGTTCGCGGCGCCGACGATGGCCGACTCGGTGATCGGCGTGTCGATCACGCGACCGCGACCGAATTCCGCGGCGAGGCCCGCGGTCACGCCGAACGTGCCGCCCGCCGCTTCCTCTTCACCGCTGGAGCCGCCCAGCCCACCGACCACGTCCTCGCCGAGGATGATCACGCGCGGGTCCCGGCGCATCTCGGCCCGCAGCACTTCGCTCAGCGCTTCGCGATAAGACTTGACCGCCATTTCAGTAGCTCCCGTAGACGTCCGCGTGCAGTGCGGCAGGGATGGGTTTCGGTGCGGCCTTGGCCACGGCCACGGACTCCTCGACCAGCTCGGTGAGTTCCTCGTCGATTTCGCGCAGTTCCTCGGCGGAAATGTCGAAGTCGCGCGTCACGCGCTCCTCGAACCGGACGAGCGGGTCGGCGGTCTTGCGCAGGCGATCGACTTCCTTCGACTCGCGATACTTCTGCATGTCGCCTTCGAAGTGCCCGTACCACCGCATCGCGACCGCCTCCACCGCGCTCGGACCCTCGCCCCGACGCGCCCGTTCGACGGCGCGCCCGACGGCGTCGTAGACGGCGAAGAAGTCCACGCCGTCGACCTTCTCGGCCGGCATGCCGAACGCAGCGGCACGATTCGCAATGTCTGCGCCGCCGAGGTGGTAGCCCGTGCCGGTGAATTCCGAGTAACCGTTGTTCTCGTACATGAAGATCATCGGCAGCTTGAGCACCGCCGAGAAATTCAGCGATTCCGCGACGGTGCCCTGGTTCGACGCGCCGTCGCCGATGAACGCGAGTGCGACGCCGCCGGTGCCGAGCGTCTTCTGCGTCAGCGCGGCTCCCACCGCGATCGGTGGTGCGCCGCCGACGATCGCGTTCGCACCGAGCATGCCCTTGCGCAGGTCGGCGATGTGCATCGAGCCGCCCTTGCCGTTGCAGAGGCCGCCCTGCTTGCAGTAGATCTCGAGCAGCATCTCGCCGATGTCGCAGCCCTTGGCGATGCAGTGGCCGTGGCCGCGATGCGTGCTGCCGATGTAGTCGGAATCGCGCAGGTTCATGCACGCGCCGACCGCCACGGCCTCCTGACCGAAGTAGAGGTGGACGAAGCCCGGAACGGTCCCCGCCTGCACTTCACGGCGCATGCGTTCCTCGAACTCGCGGATCGACCGCATGCGGCGATACGCCTCCAGCAGCAGCATCGGGTCGTACGACATCGTCCCCTCCTCCAGCGCAGCGGGCGGCCCATCAATAAAAACAGTCAGTCCGGCTTTTTTTGCACCATAAGCGATCCGCCGAAAAAGCGAAAGCCGAAAAGCTGCTGCGAGGCAGCAAAATTCACACCTGAAAAAAACAGGATTGACGGTTTTTAACCGACGCGGTACGACTGTGCGTCCTGCCCTCCCTGCGACCGGGACACCATGCTGTTCAATCACACGCGCGCGCTGCAGAAGATGGACCAGTTCGGGCTCGATGCG
>JAJTCR010000485.1 GCA_021325695.1 Steroidobacteraceae bacterium
CCAGACCGGCTGGCTCACGATGAAGGTCGCGCTGCTGGTGGTCTACGTCGTGCTCGGCAGCCTCGCGCCCAAGCGCGGTCGCACGCGCGGCGTACGGATCGCCGCGCTGGTCGGCGCGCTGCTCACGGTGGGCTTCCTGTACACGGTCGCCCGGGCGCACCACCCGCTCGGAATCTTCGCGACGCTGTAGGCACAGGCCGCCCCGGCTCGCGCCGGTCAATAAGTACAAGACGCGGTCCGCGCCGCACGGTTCCGATCCCGGTGGTCCACGCCTGCGCGGCCGTCGTCGTGCACACTTGACGTCATGACCGTGCACGATCCGAACGTGCTGTCCGGGATCCGCGCGCATCACCTGTTCGCGGGCCTCGCCCCGCCGCAACTGCAGCGCCTGCTCGCGAACGCACACGTCGAGGACGCCGACTCGGGCCAGGTGCTGTTCGACCGTGGCCAGCCGGCGAAGCACTTCTACATCGTCGTCGCGGGCCAGGTGAACCTGGTGCTCTACTCCAAGACCGGCGAGGAGAAGATCGTCGACATCCTCGGTCCCGGTCAGAGCTTCGCCGAGGCAGTCATGTTCATGTCGGGGCCGGTCTATCCGGTGTCGGCCGTGGCGGCCGCGCCCTCGCGAATCGCGCGTTTTTCGAGCGTCGATTACGTCGCGATGCTGCGCGAGAGCCCCGAAACGTGCCTGCGCCTGCTCGGTCACCTGAGCCAGCGGCTGCACATGCGCATTCGTGAGATCGAATACCTGACGCTCGAAAGCGCCACGCACCGGCTCGTGCGCATGATCGAGGGCCGCATCCCGCCCGGTGTGGACGGGCCGGTGGAGGTGCAGCTGCAGGAATCGCGCCAGGAAATCGCCTCGAGGCTCTCGATGAAGCCCGAGACGCTGTCGCGGATCCTGCGACACCTCTCGGACGACGGCGCGATCGAAGTGCACGGCCGCAACCTGATCGTGCCGAACCGCGCCAGGCTGGCGTCCATCCTCGAATCGCCAGGCTGACATTTGCCATGTCGCCCCGCGCTTGACTCCAGTCAAGGCGATGCCAGCCCCCTGTCCCTAGAGTCCTCGGTATCGCCGATCACGAGATCGGGTTCAGGGATCCACGAGGAGACGAAGAATGGCTTCCCACGTACCCGGACGCAGAGTCCACCGCCTTGGCGGCTGGATCGTCGCGCCGCTCGCCGCGACGCTCAGCGTCGTTGCATTCGCACAGCAGCCGTCTACGAGCGGCAGCGCCCCGCAGGTGCACCAGGCCGAGACCGCTGCAGCGGGTGCGCCGAGCGCCGAACGTATGAAAGCGGGCGAGGAGGTCTACAAGATCGCCTGCATCGCCTGCCACCAGGCCACCGGTGAGGGACTGCCCGGAGCCTTCCCGCCGCTGGCCAAATCCGACTTCCTGATGCACAAGCCCGACCGCGCGGTCGGCATCGTCGTCCGCGGGTTGAGCGGTGAGGTCATCGTCAACAATTTCACGTACAACTCGGTGATGCCTGCGATGACGCAGCTGAGCGACCAGCAGGTCGCCGACGTCGTCACGTACGTGCTCAACTCCTGGGGCAACGAGGGTGGCTCGATTGCGGTCGAACGCGTCGTCGCGGAGCGAGCGGCCGCGCTCAAGGAGGGCATCACGACGCTGTCCCCGACGCAGCACGCGACGACGGTCGGGGAGACGCAGTACCAGGGTGGCGCGCCCTCGCCCGCCGGCGCCGAAGGCACGCAGGTCCGGGTCACGCCGGGCGCGCCGAACATGACGATGGCGGAGTTCGACAGCGCGCAGAAGATCTACTTCCAGCGCTGCGCAGGCTGCCACGGCGTGCTGCGCAAGGGCGCGACGGGCAAGCCGCTCACGCCGGACATCACGCAGCCCAAGGGCACCGAATACCTCAAGGTGTTCATCAACCAGGGCTCGCCGGCCGGCATGCCGAGCTGGGGCAAGTCGAGTGGGGCATGAAGGAAATGAAGGACACCTGGAAAGTCCTGATCCCGATCGAGCAGCGACCGAAATCGCAGCAGAACCAGTACAACCTCGACAACGTCTTCGCGGTCACGCTGCGGGATGCCGGCGAAGTCGCGCTGATCGACGGCGACACGAAGCAGATCATCAACGTGATCAAGACGGGCTACGCGGTACACATCTCGCGCCTGTCCGACTCGCGCCGCTACGTCTACACGATCGGTCGCGACGGCCGCATCGACCTGATCGACCTGTTCATGCCGAAGCCCGATCGCGTCGCCGAGATCAAGATCGGCCTCGAGGCGCGCTCGGTCGAGACGTCGAAATACAAGGGCTACGAGGACAAGTACGCGATCGCGGGCGCCTACTGGCCCCCGCAGTACACGATCATGGACGGCGCGACGCTCGAGCCGCTCAAGATCGTCTCGACGCGCGGCATGACCGTGGACACGCAGGAATTCCATCCGGAGCCGCGCGTGGCCGCGATCGTCGCCTCGCACGAACACCCCGAGTTCATCGTCAACGTCAAGGAGACCGGCCAGATCCTGCTGGTCAATTACGAGGACATCGCCAACCTCAGGACGACGACGATCGGAGCGCGCTCGGCAACGAGAAGGTCACGGCCATCGGCACGGACCCGGAAGGCCACAAGGACCACGCCTGGAAAGTCGTGCGCGTGCTGAAAGGCCAGGGCGGCGGGTCACTCTTCGTGAAGACGCACCCGAAGTCGAAGAACCTCTGGGTCGACACGCCGCTGAACCCCGACCCGAAGATCGCGCAGAGCATCGCGGTGTTCGACATCACGAACTTCGACGCGGGCTTCAAGGTGCTGCCGATCGCCGAGTGGGCGAAGCTCGGCGACGGCCCGAAGCGCGTCGTGCAGCCCGAATACAACGCTGCCGGCGACGAGGTGTGGTTCTCGGTCTGGAACGGCAAGGACCAGAAGTCCGCGATCGTCGTGGTCGACGACAAGACGCTGAAGCTCAAGAAGGTCATCGACGACCCGCGGATCATCACGCCGACCGGCAAGTTCAACGTCCACAACACCGGCGAGGACGTCTACTGAGTCTTGCGTTCGACGGCACCCGGTCGGGAGCCGTCGACGAGGCTCGTGTCACGGGCCGACGTTTTCCTCCCTGGCGCTGAGAGCGCAT
>JAJTCR010000080.1 GCA_021325695.1 Steroidobacteraceae bacterium
CGCCCGTACGACAAGGTCTACCGCTACGGCGGCGACGAGTTCCTGCTCTCGCTGCCCGCGATCGACCTGCAGCAGGCCGAGCAGCTGATCGCGCGCATCCGCGACGGCATCGGAGAGGTCCCGTTCGTCGTGGCGGCCGACGGTCGACCGATCCACGCGACCGCGTCGTTCGGGATCGCGTCGCTCGACCCGGACATCAGCGTCGAGGAATCGATCGACCGTGCCGACCGTGCACTGTTGCAAGCCAAGACACTGGGACGTAATCGCGCCGTGGTGTGGGAGCCGGGCATCGCGACCGGCACGATGCTCGCGTGGCGGTCGGAGGGCGAGACCGGGGATTAGCGACCGCGGTCGACTCCATGCTTGACCGTCGCGTCCGATCGCTTTTGATTTGGCGACACGGTGCTCGAACGTCGAACACCGCACACGGTTGTGAGTGGCACCCGTCCACGAACTCGTTAGAATCCCGCTCGCGTTTACCGCAGCGACGTCGACTTCCTTGCCCCACCTGGCCTGCACGTCTTGCCGCGCCCGCGAGCCCGCATTCGCCGCTTGATCATTTGCGGCCTCGGGCTCCTGCCGGCGGCCGCCGGCGCCCAGGAGTCCACCGTCGCGCTCGAGGAAATCGTGGTCACCGGCACGCGCATCGCTCGTGCCGATGCGGCCTCACCCAGCCCGACCCTGGTTGTCGAGAGCACCGCCTTCGCCGAGCGCGCGGCGTTCACGGTCGAGTCGACGCTCAACGCGTTCCCGCAGTTCACGCCGGCCGCCGGTAGTGCGTCGGTCAGTCCCGACAGCGATGGGCTGGCGACGCTGTCACTGCGCGGCCTGGGCCCGACGCGCACGCTCGTGCTCGTCAACGGCCGTCGGTTGATCCCGGGCGACGGGCTGGGCCAGGTCGACCTCAACGTGCTGCCGCCGCAACTGATCGAGACCGTCGAGGTGGTCACCGGCGGCGCATCGGCCGTCTACGGCTCGGACGCGGTCGCAGGTGTCGTCAATTTCCGGTTGCGCGAGGACTTCACCGGTGTGCATCTCGCCGGCCAGTGGTCGCAGACCGACCACGGCGACGGGCAGGAATACAACGCGGGCCTCACGGCCGGCACGGACGTCGCCGACGGCGCCGGCTCGATCGTGGCGTATTTGGGCTACTCCGAGCGTGACCAGGTCATGCAGGACGCGCGGGCGTTCTCCCGCGCACCCTTGAGCTACTACCCGGACGAGACCACCGGTGTCGGTCCGCAGGGACGCTTCCTTGCGATGGGCGACGCCGTCACCGACGACGGGTTCGGCGTCGTGTTTGCCGAGCCCGCGGTCTTCGATCACCTGTTCGAGTCGTACGGCTATCCCGCGGGCTCCGTGCCGTACCAGCCGTTGATGAGGTTGAACGACGACGGCACGGTGTTCACGGGCGGACTCACGGCCGTGGGCACCGAGGTCCCGGGCGGCGTCGCGAATTACCGCGGCGAGCCCGACCCGGTCCTGTCGTACCGGCGCGCCTACACCTACGACTTCGCGCCGCACACGGCCCTGCAACTGCCGCTCGAGCGGATCACGGGTTTCGTCGCCGGCCGCTATCAGCTCTCGGACGCCACGGAACTCTTTGGCCAATTGCACTATGCCGACTACACGGCCAGCCGCAGGCTTGCGCCCGCCGTCACGTCCATTGCACTCGTGCCCGTGACGAACCCGCACATCACGCCCGACCTGCGACTTCTGCTCGACGCGCGGGCGAACCCTGCTGCGCCGTTCCGCTTGCAGAAGCGGACAACGGCGGTCGGTCCACGGATCGCGGACAACGACCGCCAGTTGCTGCAGGCCACCGTTGGCGTGAATGGCCGCGTGCACGACTGGAGCTATGAGGTGTACGCGCAATTCGGTCGGAACGAGCGCACGGAGCAGCAATCCGGCAACGTCCGCCTTTCGCGCGTCGAGGAACTCACGTTCGCGGCCGACGGCGGTCTTGCGATCTGCGGCGGTTTCGACCCGTTCAGCAAGGCGCCCATTTCCGCGGCGTGCGCCGACCACATCGCCGTCGTCGCTTCGAACGAGGTGACCGTGGAGCAGTGGCTCGGCGAAGCGTCGATCAGCGGCGAGCTGTTCGACTTGCCGGCGGGACCGGCGCGCATCGCGGCGGGCCTCTTCCACAAGCACGACGAGTTCGACTATCGGGCCGACCCCGTCCTGACGGAATCGCTGCCGGGCGTGCCGGGCGTGATCGGTCCGAGGCCGGACGTGGTGGGCTTTCCCGCGGGTGCCGATCGCGCCGGCTCGGAGTCGAACACCGATGTGTACGTGGAAGCCGTGCTGCCGTTGCTGCGCTGGCGCCCGGGTGCGGCGGCGCTGGAACTCGGCCTGGGCTATCGTCGCGCGGAGTACGACCAGGCCGGCGGCGTGGATGCGTGGAAGGCCGATCTCGTGTTCCGCCCGGTCGAGTCGGCGGCCCTGCGCGGCTCGTACCAGCGCGCGGTCCGTGCACCCTCGATCGAGGAGCTCTTTTACCCCGAGATCAACGACGAGTTCTTCATCCGGCCGCCGGATCCCTGCGATCCGAACAGCCCCGAGCGTCAAGGGCCGGACCAGTCCCAGGTCGAGGCCTTGTGCGTCGCGCAGGGCATGAGCCCGGAGCTGCTCGCGACTTACGAGAATCCGCTCGCGCGCGTCAAGGGCGTCACGGGCGGCAATCCGGAGCTCGAGCCGGAGCAGGCCGACACGTACACCCTGGGGCTCGTGCTCACCTCGCCGTTTTCGCACGCCGCGTTGGCGACCCTGCAGCTGTCACTGGACTGGTACTGGATCGAAGTCGACGACGCAGTGGGCCGTTGGGATGCCGAATCGGCGGTGGGGCGTTGTTTCGATCCGAACTACAACCCGACGTACGATCCCGGCAACGTCTTCTGCACGTTCTTCGAACGGATCCCCGAGACCGGTGAAATCTTCGCCCGGGTCATCGACCGGAACCTGGGAAGCCTGGAGACGGCCGGGCTCGACCTGCAGCTCGCGTGGGCGGTCGAGGCAGGGCCGGGCCGCCTCACGACCGAGGCGTATTTCACGCACGTGTCCCGGTGGCGCTTGCGAGATCCCGGCGGGACGACGCTCGATTACGCGGGAACGATCGGCGGCCAGGTGCTCGGACACGCCTTTCCCGAGTGGAAAGGCCAGCTGCGACTGGGCTACGGCTGGGGGCCGGCGGAGCTCTACGCCCGCTGGCGCTATGTCGACCACCTTCGCGACGTCGAGTACCCGGCATTCGTGGTGCCCCACCGCGACTACCTCGACGTGGGCGCCACCCATTCTTTCGACACGGGCCTCCTGAAGGGGCTCGTGCTGCGTGCCGGCATCGACAACCTGCTCGACGAGGAGCCGCCCGTCTACCCGAGCTACCAGCAGGCCAACACCGAACCGTCGCTCTACGACGTGCTGGGCCGACGCTACTACCTGGCCGCCACGTGGCAGTTTTGATGGGTCGCGCACAACGGCCCGGATTCCTGCCCCGCGTCGTCGCCGCCGCTGGCGCCCTGCTGGCCGCGATCCCAGCCTTCGCCGAGTCGACGCACGAGCTCACGGTCAGCACGGGGGCGGAACTGCTCACGGCACTCGCGTCGGAGTCGCGTGCGCGCACGATCCGCCTGCGGGCCGGGCGTTACGTGCTCGACGCTCCGCTCTCGATACCGGACGACGTCGAGCTCGCCGGCGAAGGCGTCATGCGCCTGGACGCTGGCGGCATTGCGATTGGGTTCGCAGCCGGAACGGAAACGGCGCTCGTGGCCCGGCCAGGGTTCCGGGGCGACGTCCTCACGCTGGGCGACGGCGCGGTGCTCCGCGGTCTCCGGATCGAAGGCCCCGCGCTGGACGCGCCACACGATGGCGCCGCCGACGGCAACGTCGTGCTGATCGCCTCGCGGCGAGCCGGCGATCGATTGCGAGCGACCTTGCGTGACTGCGAGATCGTCAATCACGGCAGCTTCGGTGCCGGCCCCGGCAGCCCGACCGGGCGTGCGATCGTGGTCATGACGAGAAACCCGGGCGGCGGCGTGGCCTGGCACGAGGGAGCGCAGGTGGCGACCTCGATCGAACGCTCCATCGTGCGAAACGAGTTCGACAGCAATGCGGTGTTCGCGATCAATTTCGCCGGCGACGGCGCGGTGGCCCTCGAGCTGGAGCGCAACCGCTTCGAGGGCGTGTTGATGGTAGTGGGCGCGGCGGGGCGACCGGACAAGGTCACAGGGGCGCGCGCGACGCTGCGCTCGCGTGACAATGTCTACGTGAGCGCGGGCGGGCCCTACCCCGCGGGCTGGTTCATCATCGGCGGCAGCGTGGGGCCGCATGACCCGCTGACCCAGGGCGCCGAGGCGAACTCGGTCCACGTCGACTCGCAAGGCGATCGAATCGAGGGGTATCGCATCGGGATCCTGGCCGCGGCGGGCCGGCTGATCCACGGCCTGCCGGGTCGAGTCGCCAACAACCGCGGCGAACTGCTGCTCCGCGATCTCAGGATCACGACCGTCGGCGACGAGGCCGCCGACCTGTCGCTGCACGGTGCGTTCCTCGAGAGTCGGCCAGACCCTGCGTCCGCGTCGACGGTGAACGGCGCGGAAGGCAACGTGTTGCGGGTCACGCTCCATGATTCCATCGGCAGCGGGCACCGGCAGAATGTCTATGCACACGGTTCGCCGACGGATCTCGCGGCGACCGGGGCCGCGCAACGCCCCGACCGCCTCGAGTTCACCGGAAGCCAGGCTCAGTTCCTCGAATCGAACCCGGGATTCAGCCCCGTGCCGGACTCGCGGCTGTTCCTGACGGGCGACGACGACCGATAGCCCGTCGAGCGCGCGCTCGAACGTCACCCTCCGTACCGGGTACCCTCGACCGAGGCGCAGTTCGTGCTGACCTGAATACCGTCGACATCGAAGATTCGAACCAGGCTGGTCGCCGTGTACTCGTCCCCGCTGTCGCCGAGCACCAGTTCCGCCTTGCCTTCCTGCGTACCGGTCAACATTCCGGACTCGTCGTAACGGTTGAAGATGATGGAGTACGTGTAGTGCTGCCACGCGGTCGCCTTTTGCCACGCACCGTGTCCCGGGCCGCGCAAGGTCGGCAGCACGGCCGCATTGGTCAGCCACTCGGACATGGTGCCGCCTGCGTGAAATGAATAGAGGCCGCGAAACGGGGCGCCGGGTACCGGTATCGGCGCGCCAGTGGCGCAATTTCGCGGAGTCAGGGCGATCCGCCAGGTGCCCACGAGACTTCGCTCGGGCGCAGGTTCGCCCTGCCCCGCTGCGACGGTCGGCACGGCAGCGGCAATCACCCACGCGGACAACAGGGCTCCTGCGGCCAGCTTCGAACACGTGCTTGTCATGATCGTCTCCGTTGTTGTTCCCAACGGACTGCAGCCTGCCGCGCGATCCCACCAGGATCACTGAGACGGGCTGAAACGATCTGAGACGATCTGAAGATCGGGCGCCCGGCCGAGCCCGCCGTTGCCGCAGGGGTCAACCGAGCCCGAGTTGCCGTGAGACGTCGTGGAATCTCGACTGGTCCCTGATCGGATCCAGCCCCGGCTCCGAGTTCAGGAAACCGATCGTCTGCGAACCGTCGTGGACGGCGCGCTCGATCGCCTCCAGGGCGCTGGTCGTGTCGCCGAGCGCCACGTGGATCAGGGCGAGGTCAAATCCGACGCCGAAGCCCTGCCCGCCCAGGTCCTCGAGCCGGCCAACCTCCGCGGTCGCGAGTTCCTTCCTGCCCGTCGCGGCGTAGGCGCGACCCAGGTTGGACAAGGCGCCCGGGGCGGGTGCGTCGTGACCGTCGAGCACGGCGATCGCTCGTTGCGGATCGCCGCTCGCCACGAGAACCCGCGCCAGGTGGTGCCTGGCAAGGGGAAACTCCGGCGCGGCCTCGACCAGGGACTCGAGCTGCGCGAGTGCGGGCCGATAGTCGCGCATGAAGTACAGGATCAACCCGACGTTGGCGGCGAAGTTCAGGGACAAAGGCTCGAGCTCCTGCGCTCGCCGGGCCTCGGCCAGTGCCTCGTTCAGGCGCCCCTGGTAAGCGCAATTGTTGGCGAGCCACATGTGAGCGCGGGCGTGACTCGGCTTCCCGGCAATCGCCCGTCGGTAGAGCTGTTCGCCGCCGTGCCAGTCGCGTCGTCCCTGCACCAGCACGTGCCCCATGGCCGCCAGGGCCTCGGGCAGGTCGGGCGCGAGCTGGAGCGCCCGTTCAGCGGCCGCGCCGGCCCGCGCGAATGCATCGACGGGCGGAACCACGGTGAACACACCGAGCACCGCCCACAGGTCCGCCTGGCCCGCAGCGGCGAGCGCAAACCCGGGATCCTGTCGCTCGGCGGCTTCGAAGTACTCGATCGCGCGACGGAACCCTTCGGGAGTGCCGCGCGCCGAGTGGTAGCGTCCATTCACGTACAGCTGCCAGGCGAGGACGTCGTTGGTCGCGTGGTCGAGCATTTGTCGTCGATCGCGCGCCGTCATCTCGAACCGCAACGCCGACACGATCTCGCCCGCCAGGGCGCCACTCCAGAGGGCGGCACCCGTCGCGACCTCGAGCAGCCGGGCGGTCACGCGAATCCGCTCCGACTCGGTCGACACATGCCCCTCGAGCACGGCCTCGGTGTCGAGCTCACGGCCTGCCCGCACCGCATCGTGGTCAGGAGCCGCGTAGCGGCGCACGGAGCTCAACGGGCGCACGACCAACCCGGGCACGCCGCTGAGGCGATTGATGAGCGTGTCGGTCATGCCGAATTCCAGCGCAGGATCGCCGGCGCCTTCGACCAGCGGCCTGAACGGCAGCACGGCGATGGAACGCAGCGGCGCGCCCTGGCCACGTCGCCTTTCCTGCAGCAGCCACGACCCGCCCACGGCGGCGATGGCAGCAACACCCAATCCGAGGAGCAGTCGCCGTCGGCGCGGGTCCGATGCTGTCGGGGCTTCGTCCGGAGCGCCTCCCGTCCGGGCCGGCGGCGGCACGGGCGGTGGCAACGGCGCGGCGGCCTGTCCCGGGTCTCCCCCGGCGGCCCGGGATTCGAGCCCGGCCTCCGGCGACCGGGTCGTTTCCGCTTGTGG
>JAJTCR010000081.1 GCA_021325695.1 Steroidobacteraceae bacterium
ATCGTGTAGGTGCCCTCGCCGCCGGTCAGCGCCTTGAGCCGTGACAGGTAGTCCTGCAGTTCGGCGAGCGGCACGAGCGCCGCGATCTCGGCGCGACCGCCGGCGAGCGAATCCTGGCCGTTGATGCGGGCGCGACGGGTCGCCAGGTCGCTGGTCACGTCGCCGATGGCGGATGCCGGAGTGTTGATCGCCACGCGCACGATCGGCTCGAGCACGATCGGGCCCGCGCTCCGGATCGCCTCGACAAAGGCCTTGCGACCCGCCGAGACGAACGCGACTTCCTTGGAGTCCACGGCGTGGTGCTTGCCGTCGTAGACGCTGACGCGCACGTCCTGCAGTTCGAAGCCCGCGATCGCGCCTTCCGTGAGCACCTGTCGCACGCCCTTTTCCACGGCCGGGATGAACTGCCCCGGGATCGCGCCACCGACCACGTCGTCGACGAACTCGAAACCCGCGCCGCGCGCGAGCGGTTCGATGCGCAGGTACACCTCGCCGAACTGGCCGGCGCCACCGGTCTGCTTCTTGTGACGGCAGTGTCCCTCGGCCGGCCGCGTGATCGTCTCGCGGTACGGCACGCTCGGCGGACTCGTCTTCACGGCGACGCCGAAGCGCTCGGTCAGCTTCTGCAGCATCACGCGCAGGTGCAGGTCCCCGAGTCCATAGAGCACGGTTTCGTTCTGCGCGACGTGATGTTCGACGCGCACGCACGGGTCCTCGGCCGTCAGTCGATGCAGGCCTTCCGACAGCTTCTGTTCGTCGCCGCGCTTTTCGCTGCGGATCGCCAGGCCGAGCATGGCGGGCGGGAAGGTCACCGACTTCAGGTGGTAGTGATCCTCGTCGTGCGAATCGTGCAACACGGCGTCGAAGAAGATTTCGTCGATCTTCGGCACCGCGCAGATCTCGCCCGGCACGGCCTGCTGTATCTCGACGTGGTCCTTGCCCTGCAGCTGGTAGATGTGCGCGAGCTTCACGGGCTTGCGCGCGTCGCCCACCAGCAACTGCGCGCCGGCTTTCACGGTGCCCTGGTGCACCCGGAAGATGCCGAGCTTGCCGACGAACGGATCGATCGTGACCTTGAAGACGTGAGCGATCACGTGCTTCGACGGGTCCGGGCTCACCTGGACGCGCTCGGCGAACTCACCTTCGCCTTTCAGGAACGGCGGCGGATTGCCCTCGGCCGGGTTCGGCGCGAGCCGCGCGAGCACTTCGAGCAGTTCGGGAATGCCGGCCCCGGTTTCGGCCGAGCAGAAGCAGATCGGCACGAGGTGGTCCTCGCGCAGCGCCTTCTCGAACGGGTCGTGCAACTGCTCGGGGTTCAGCTCCTCGCCTTGCTCGAGGTACACCGCCATCAGTTCCTCGTCGACCTCGACGACCTGGTCGATGATCTGCGTGTGCGCCTCGCTGCAGGACGAAAAATCGGTGGGCCGGCCGTCGGGCCGGAAAAAGCAGTCGACGACCGCGGCGCCCCCGTCGACCGGCAGGTTGAGCGGCAGGCACGCCCGGCCGAAATTCTCGCGAATCTCGTCGAGCACTTCCCGGGTGCGCGCTTCGCGGCTGTCGATCTTGTTGACCACGATCAGGCGGCAGAGCCCGCGCTGTTTCGCGAAGTCCATCATGCGCTCGGTCATCGTCTCGACGCCGTTGACGGCGCTCACCACGATCACCGCCGTCTCCACCGCTTCGAGCGCACTCAGGGTGCGTCCCATGAAATCCGGATACCCGGGCGTGTCGATCACGTTGACGCGCTTGCCCTGGGTCTCGAAGCCGCAGATCGCTGCGTCGAGGGAATGCAGCAGGGCTTTCTCCTGCGGATCGAAATCACAGACCGTCGTGCCGCGCGCGAGCGAACCCTTGGAGCGGATCGCGCCGGACTGCGCGAGCAAGGCTTCGGCCAGAAGCGTCTTGCCCGCGCCTGCCTGGCCCACGAGGGCGAGGTTCCTGATGTCCTGGGTGGAGTAGGGCATGGAATGTTCCTTGGTCGTGGTCTTCCGAGGGTCGAAGCATACCCCCGGCTCCCGCGTGGGCGACTTCCAATAGCCGGGATTGGCTTCCATCGGCTTTCAAGGTAGAAAGCCGGTACACATGGCGCCCGTTGCAGCGTCTCCAAAAGGGATTCCCGGAATGACCACGGGCAAGCGCGCCCTGATCGTCGACGACTCGCGTTCGGCCAGGGTCATCCTGAGCCGGATGCTCGAACAGCACGGCCTGACGGTGGACACCGCGGAGTCGGCCGAGCAGGCCCTCGAGTACCTGCAGCGCATCCGGCCCGACGTCATCTTCATGGACCACCTGATGCCCGGCATGGACGGGTTCCAGGCCGTGCAGGCGATCAAGGCGGACGCGTTGACCGCCACCATCCCGCTCATGATGTACACCTCGCAGGAAGGCGAGCTGTACGTGAGTCAGGCCCGGGCGCTCGGCGCCGTGGGCGTGTTGCCGAAGACGGTCCGGCCGGTCGACGTCTCGCGCATCCTCTATCAATTGCACCTGCTGCCGGATCGGCGCACGCAGCGCAGCGCGCTGTTTCCCGGGCCCGCGGCCGCCGCCGCCTATGCAGCCGAGAACGGCAATGGGCACGAAGCGTCGATCGCCGCGGCACTCGCGGCCGGGCAGGGCGAGGCAGCCGACCCGTCGGCCACGGGGACGCGTCCTGCCGTGGCTCCCCTCGGCTTGCCCGCGCCGGGCGAGGCGGCGCAGGCCATGTCGTTCACGCCGGCGGTCGCGCAGGAACTTCAAGCCGGGTTGCGGCAGTCGATGCAGCAGCTGGTGAAGGACCAGCTGAGCGAGCAGCGACGCTTCATGCTCGCGACCTTCGAGGCGTTCGCCCGACGCATGGGCGGCGAGTTGCGCGACGGCATCGCGAAGATTCCCCCGCCGCCGTCGCCAGAATCGCTGATTGCACCGTCGCCGCCGCGACAGTGGTGGCCGGTCGTCATGACGGCGTTGCTCGCGGTGATTCCGACCATCGTGCTCGGTTACATGATGTGGCAGACCGCCATGACCAACGAGCGGCTCGCGCGCGAACTGGTCGAGACCCGCGCGGTGGCCGAACGGGCAAAGGCCGATGCGATCGCGGCTACGGCGCGTGCCACCGCCACTGTCGCGAGCACCGAGCCGATGGGTGGTGGTGCGGGCGCCGACGGCAGTGATGCCGCCGTCGCGATCGAATACGTGCCCTACGGCGAGACGCCGTTTTCCGGCAGTCGACTCGAGCGCCTGCGTGCGATCGCAGCCGCGCTCGAAGACAAGCAGTTCAAGGGCAGCATTCGCGTCGAGTCCTTCGTCGGCGATTTCTGCCTGGCCGAGGCGTCGGGCGAGGGCTTTGCGATCGCTGCGGGCGACACGCCGGTGGCGAAGTGCGACCTCGTCGGCAATCCATTCGATGATTCGCTCTCGACGGCGCAGCGGCAGTCACTCGATTTCGCGAATTACTCCGCGATGCTGCGCAAGCGCACCGGCGGCTCGATCCGGATCGACGTCGTCAACGCGGGGCGACGCCAGCCGATCGGTTATCCGGAACAGAACGACAAGACCACCGCGAGCGCCTGGAACGTCGTCGCCGCACAGAACAACCGGGTCGAGTTCCACGTCACTCCAGGGGCATGACCACGCGGGGCCGAGGCTGAAGCGAGTGGTCGTTCCGCCACGGCGCCGAAGCCCGGACGCCATGACCGACACGAACGTGCTGCCCGGGGGCGCAAACCTCGAGTTCGTGCCGCCGCGCCGACTGCGACACCACCACCTGCAGTCGATCTATCCGAGCCTGCCGACGCGACGACGCGCGGTCGCGCGCCGGTGTGCGGCCTTGCTCGGTTCGGCGCGCGACGTGCTCGTCGACGCCGGAGACGGGGTCCGGCTGCTCGCGCACGTCAGTACGCAGGCGCAGTTGGGTCGAGCACCGTCGGACCGACTCGCGGTGTTGTTGCACGGCTGGGAAGGCAGCGGCCAGTCGCTCTACCTGTTGTCACTCGGGCAGGCACTGCTCGACGCGGGCTACGACGTCGCGCGGCTCAATTTCCGCGATCACGGCGACAGCCACCACCTGAACGAGGAAATCTTCCACTCGTGCCGGATCGCCGAAGTGGTGGGCGCGGTGCGGAGCCTGCAGCAGATGCATCCGCGCCAGCGTCTGTGCATCGCCGGCTTCTCGCTCGGCGCCAATTTCAGCCTGCGCGTCGGCGCGCGTGCGGCCGCGGCCGGCATCGACGTGTCGCGGATCGTGGCGGTGTGCCCGGTGCTCGACCCCGAACACACGCTCGCTCGCCTCGAATCGGGCTGGGCGCTCTACCGTGAGTACTTCGTCTGGAAATGGCGGCGATCGCTGCGCCGGAAACAGCAGGCGTGGCCCGGCGTCTATGCGTCGCTCGACGACATCCTGAGGCTCGGCAACCTCACGGACATGACCGACCAGCTGGCGTGCCGCTACGGCGGGTTCCCGTCGCTGCAGGAGTACCTGCGCGGATACGCGATCGTCGGCTCCGCGCTCGAGCCGCTGGCGGAGTTGCCGTCTTCACGCTTCCGGCTCATCGCCTCCGCCGACGACCCGATCTGCCCGGCCAGCGATCTCGAACGCATCGCGCGTACGCCGAACCTCGAGCTCACCGTGACTCGTTTCGGCGGGCACTGCGGGTTCTACGACGGCACTCCCGGGCCATCGTGGATCGAGCGGGAAGTGCTGCGGAGCTTTGACAGTGACTAGTGACTAGTAACTGGTGACTGGTCGGCGAAGAAGGCTCGCTACGACGCCGGCTCCGATTAGTCACTAGTCACTAGTCACCATTCACTTCCTACTTCGCCCCGCGCTGCGCCATTGCCCCGCGCCAGCGCTCGAAGCGGCCGAGTACCCGCGCGCGGCCGCTCGGCGCGAACGCGCGCTCGAGCGGTGCCGCCTGCCAGTCCACCGGCTGGCCGGCCGCGAGGAATGCGATGCCGCGGGCGGTCGCCTCTCGCAGCGCCGGCCGCTCCACCGTGAGGCCGGTCGCCTCGGCGAGGACCTCGCACAGGTAGTCGCAGCCCGCGAGGCCGCCCGTGACGACGAGCCGCTGCAGCGGTGCGACACGGTGCAGGATCGACACGTTCACGGCGACCAGGAAGGCGATGCTGTCGACGACGGCGGCGATCTGCTGCATCTCCGCCGGCGCCGCTCCCGGCGGCTGCCCGTCGAGGCCCACGAACTCGATCGGGAAGGCCGGCAACCAGTAGGGCGCGGCGAGCCCGCCGACGCCATTCATGAACAGCAGTTCCACGTCGTCGGGCGGCAGCGAGGTCCGCAGCGTCGCGAGGATGCGCGCAACGTCGAGCACCACGCGGCCGCGCAGCCAGTCCACTGCGGCGTAGCCGCCATTGACCGTGCCCTCGTGCACGTACACGGCGTCGTGCAGATCATCGGTGCCGGCGAAAACGACGCTCTTGAGCAGGCCGCGCGGCGCCGATGCGGTGCCGTCGCGCGCGATCCGTTGGACGAACGCGCCGGTGCCGACGTTGACGAACACCGTGCCGGTGGTCGGCGGCCCGAACGCGAAGATGGCGGCGGACTGGTCGCCGCTGCAGGCACGTATCGGGATCCGCCGGCGGGAATCGAGCACCAGCGTGCCGAACGCGTGCGCCGTGCCGACGCAGCGCGGCAGCACCTCGCGCGGGATGCCGAACGACTTCAGCAGCGGCGCCGACCAGTCGAGCACGGCGGGATCGTAGAGCAGCGTGCGCGCGGCATTGGCCGGGTCCGCGAACGACGGGCGCTCTTCGCAGAGCCTGTGCAGCAGGAAGCTCGCGAGCGGACCCATCGCCAGGCGCTCGTCGCGCAGCGCCAGGCGCACGGCCGGAAGCTCGTCGAGACACCAGCGCAGCTTGCTCGCGCCGTAATGCGGCGACAGCGGCAGGCCCGTCAGTTCGCGCACCCATTGCGCGCGCGCACCGAGCACCTGCGCGAGCCAGGCGTGGTGGCGGCGGTCCTGCCATGAGATTGCCGGGCTGAGAGCGGACCCGTCCCGAACGTCCCAGCAGCAGACGGTGGAGCGTTGCGTCGCGAGCCCCGCGGATACGACCGGGCGTCCCGCCGCGAGTGGCGAATCGCACGCATCGCGTGCCGCGGTCAGCAGCGACTGCGCCAGTTCGTCCGGATCGTGCTCGACGCGATCGCCGTCGCGACGCGTGGCGATCGGAACGTGCGCCGAGGCGACCTCCCGACCCGCTGCGTCGAACAGGACAGCGCGACTCGAGCTGCCACCCTGGTCGAGCGCGAGGTGCAGCGCGCGCGGTTCGTCCGCCGGCAGCAGTTCGCGCCGGACCGCGCTCAGCTCGCCGGCGAGCCACGTGAGGTCTTCGTCCGATCCGCCGAGACTCATGGTGGACCCGCCGTCGCATACGCCTCGAGCATGGCGCGCACGTGCATGGTCTCGACACCGTGTGCGCCGAGGTCCGCGCAGCGCCGTGCGGAGGCGAGGTCGCGAATCTCGTACAGTGCCCATCGCCACGGGCCCGGCCAGAGGCTCGCGGTCGTGGCCGGGACGTCGGCGA
>JAJTCR010000082.1 GCA_021325695.1 Steroidobacteraceae bacterium
GGTCTCGAGCGTGGCCGTGCCGGAGGCGACGAGCACGGCATCCGCGCTGGCGAGCACCTCCTGCGCGCGCCCGTCGACCAGCGTCACGTGCAGGCCGGGTGCCTGCTCCGCCAAGGCGCGCTCGAACGTGGCGCGTGCGCGCGGGTTCGCCATCGCCGCGACGAACTGCAGTTCGGGGCGCCGCGCCCCCAGCCACGCCAGGGTCGCGGCGAACGGCGCGCCGAGCTTGCCGACCTCGGCGCGGCGACTGCCGGGCAGCACGGCCACGGTCGGCGTGTCCGGCGCCAGGCCGAGCGTGAGCCGCGCCGGTCCACTCGGGTTTTCGAGCGGCACGCGGTCAGCGAGCGGATGGCCCACGAAGACGGCGCGCACGTGGTGCTCGTCGTAGAAGCGTTCCTCGAACGGCAGCACGCAGAGCACGAGGTCGACCGACTGGCCGATCGTGCCGACGCGACCCTGGCGCCACGCCCACACCTGTGGACTGACGTACTGCACCGTCGGCACGCCCTGGGCCTTGAGCTGCGCGGCCACGCGCAGGTTGAATTCGGGCGAGTCGATGCCGACGAAGACGTCGGGCTTCGCCTCGACCAGCCGGGCTACGAGCGAGCGGCGCAGTCGCAGCAGGCGGGGCAGGTGTTTCAGGATTTCCGCGAGCCCCATGACGGCGAGTTCGTCGGCGGAATGCCAGGCCTCGCAGCCTGCTTCGAGCATGCGCGGCCCGGCGACGCCGAAACAGCGCGCGCCCGGTGAGCGCGCCTGCAAGGCTCGGATCAGGGCGCCCCCGAGGTTGTCGCCAGACGCTTCGCCGGCGACCAACCCGATCTTCACCTCCCCCACGGACGCGCGGGAGGCGACGGGTTCCTCTCCCACCGTCGTGGGAGAGGGAGCCGAACCTCGCTCCCCCTCGATGGCCGGCATCAGCGCACGAGGCTGCGCTTGGATTCGGGGATGAAGTCGACCAGCGCCTGGACTTCGGGCTGGTCCTGCGCCATGCCGCGCAACTGCTCGACCGCATCGTCGAGACGCAGGCCCGACCGGTACAGCACGCGATACGCGTTGCGGAGGTTGCGGATCTGCTGTGGCGTGAAGCCGCGACGCTTGAGGCCCTCGGAATTGATGCTGTGGGGCTTCGCCGGTCCACCGACCGCCATCACGTACGGCGGCACGTCGCGGGTGACGGCCGCGTTGTTCGCGAGGAACGCGTGCGCACCTACCTTGCAGAACTGGTGGATGGCCGCGAAGCCGCCCATGATGACCCAGTCGCCGAGGACCACGTGGCCGCCCAGGGTCGCGCTGTTGGCGAGCACGCACTGGCTGCCGACGAGGCAGTCGTGCGCGACGTGCGCATAGGCCATGAACAGGTTGTCACTGCCGATCGTGGTCACGCCGCGGTCCTTGGTCGTGCCGCGGTTGAGCGTGACGAACTCGCGGATCACGTTGCGGTCGCCGATCTCGAGCCGCGTCGGCTCGCCCTTGTACTTCTTGTCCTGCGGCGCGTCGCCGACGGACGCGTACGAGTGCACCACGTTATCGGCGCCGAGCCGGGTGTGGCGATGGATCATCGCGTGCGCGCCGATCCGGGTCCGCGGCCCGACTTCGACGTCCGGGCCTACGACCGCGTACGCGCCGACTTCGACGCCTTCGCCGAGCACGGCGTCGGGCGCCACGATCGCGGTCGCGTGGATGGAGCCACTCATTTGACCACTCCCTGCTGCCGCGGCGCTCAGCCCGGCATCACCATCATCTCGGCGGAGCAGGCTTCGTCGCCGTCCACTTCCGCCACGGTCGAAAACTTCCAGATCGTCCGGATCCTGCGTTCCAGCGTCACCTTGAGCAGCAGCCTGTCCCCCGGCACCACCGGTCGGCGAAAGCGCGCCTTGTCGATACCCGCGAAATAGAACTTCACGTTCTCGTCGGGGTAGATGTTCGCGGTGACGAAGCAAAGGATGCCGGCGGCCTGGGCGAGCGCCTCGAGCATCAGCACGCCGGGCATTACCGGCCGGCCCGGGAAGTGCCCCGCGAAGAACTCCTCGTTCGCGCTCACGTTCTTGAGCGCGACGAGCCGCTCGCCCGAGACACACTCGAGCACGCGATCGACGAGCAGCATCGGATACCGGTGCGGCAGCCGTCGCATGACTTCGTCGATGCCGAATCCACCCTGTGCTTCACTCATGGCTTGTGCTCGTTGTGCGTGGACTCAGTCCGGACCGGGTTCGTCGTTCTTGCGCCCGGCGCGCTCGAGCCGTGCGACGCGCTGCGCGAGCTCGTCGAGCTTCTGGAACCGCGCGCTGTTGCGGCGGAACCTGCGGGCCTCGTCGAACGGCAGCTGCCCGGAATAGAGGCCCGGCTTCGTGATCGAGCCGGTAACCATCGTCTTGCCGGTCAGGTAGACGTCGTCACAAACCTCGAGGTGGCCGACGAACCCGACCATCCCGCCGATCATGCAGCGCTTGCCGATCGTGACGCTGCCCGAGATTCCAGCACAGCCCGCGATGACAGTGTGCTCCCCGATCCGGCAGTTGTGACCGATCTGCACCTGGTTGTCGATCTTGACGCCGTGCTCGATCACGGTGTCCTCGATCGCGCCACGGTCGATGGTGGTGTTCGCGCCGATCTCGACGTCGTCGCCGACCGTGACCGCGCCGAGCTGCGGCACCTTGACGTAACCGTCGGTGTCCGGCGCATGGCCGAAGCCGTCGGCGCCGATCACCACGCCCGGGTGCAGCAGGCAACGCTCGCCGATCCGCACGTGCGCACACAGCGTGACCCGGGCGGCACACCGGCTGCGGGCGCCGATCGAGACACCCTCGAACAGCACCGTTGCCGGGCCGAGATAGGCGCCCGGCCCGATCACCGAGCCGGCACCGACGTAGCAGTGCGGGCCGATCCAGGCCGTCGGGTCCACGGTCGTGCTCGGCTCCACGACGGCGGTCGGGTGACGGCCCCCGGCGAACGACGGCTCAGGGTTCAGGTGCTGCGCGATCCGCGCATAGGTGGCGTAGGGGTTGGCGGCGACGAGCGCATGGGTCTGGCAGTGGCCGAGGCTCGCGGCGTCGAGCACCACGGCGCTCGCGCGCGTGCCGGGCAGGTGCTTGCGGTACTTGGGATTCGCGAGAAACGCGACGGCCCCCGGCACGGCGTCCTGCAGCGTGGCGACCCGGTCGACGAGCGCGTCGGGGTCGCCGTGGAGCTCACATCCGAAACGTACCGCCAGCTCGCCCAGGCTCACCGGCATGGCCGACGTCCGCGCCGTCGCTCGCGGCGGCCTCAGGGCTTCGCCGGTGCCGGCGCCTTGCCCTTCGCCTGCAGCGCGGACAGGACCTGCTGCGTGATGTCCACCGAAGTGCTCGCATACAGCGCGTCGGCCACCACCAGGTCGAGGCCCGCCGACTTGGCGTAGGTCTGCACTTCCTGCAGCACGGTCCGTTGCAGCTGGCCGAGCGCCTCGTTGCGGCGGACGTTCAGGTCCTCCATGAACTCGTTCTGCTTGCGCGCGAAGTCGCGCTGCGCGTCGCGCAGCGTCTTCTCCTGGTTGCGGCGTTCGGCCTCGGCCATGGTCGCGCCGTCCTTCTGCAGTTTCTCCTCGCGCGTCTTGAGGTCGCGCTCCAGCGTCTGCAGCTCGCGCTTGCGGTTGGCGAACTCGCCCTCGAGCGACTGCGAGGCCGCCTGAGCCTGCGGGGCTTCCTGCAGCAGGCGCGCCACGTTGACGACGCCGATCTTCGCCTGCGCCTGTGCCGCCCCGAGCGGCAACGCGCTGGCGGCGATCGTCACGAGGGCGAGCATTGCGGTCTTGGTGCGCATGTAACGGGATACCTCAGAAAGCCTGGCCAATGGAGAACTGGAACCCTTCGGTCTCGTCCTTGTATTCCACGTCGTTGCCCTTGAACTCGTTGAGGGGCACCGCGTAGCTGAAGCGGAACACGCCGAGCGGCGCCATCCATTGGACAGCGATGCCGGTCGAATAACGCAGTTTATCAAACGAAAAGTCGTATTCCACCGGGGTGACGCCGTCCTTGCCGACGAACTGGACGTCGTCGGTGGAGAAGACGTTGCCCACGTCGACGAACGCGCTGAAGCGCGCGCTGTTGCGCCACTTCGCGGGCATCGGCAGCAACAGCTCGAGCTGGTTCGTGAACTTGAGGTTGCCGCCGTACGGGTTGCCGAAGGAGTCCTTGGGACCGAGGCGGCTCTCGCGATAACCGCGGACCGATTCCGGGCCGCCCGCGAAGAAGCGTCGGTACGGCGGCAGCGACGTCGTGTCGCCCATCGAGTCGCCGTAGCTCAGCTCGGAGTTGAGCATGAACGTGAACCACTTGCCGAGCGGGATGAACTGCAGGTAGTCGTAATTGGTGGCGAAGTACTCGACGTCGCTGCCCGGGATCGTGGAATTGATGCTGAACCGGTGACGCGCGCCGCGGTCGGCGAAGATCGCGCGATTGCGCGAGTCGAACGACCAGCCGCCCGACAGCTCGAACGTGTCGAAGCGGGTGCCGTAGTACGTGAGCGTGATCGGCGGGACGCCGATCGAGCTCGTCTCGGTGTAGGTGTCGCCGTTGTTCTGCACCCAGAAGAGCGCCTCGTCCGCGCTCGAGTTCGGGTCGGTGAACAGGTCGGAGCGCTGCGCCGCCAGCCCGACCCGCAGCGTCTGGAATTCCGAGATCGGCCAGCCGTAGTCGACGCCGAGCGTGCCCGTCTCGGTCTCGAAATCCGACGACGACGTCGTGTACTGGTCGAGCCGGCGGTACGTGGCCGACAACGTGCGCGAGATGCCGTCGATCGTCCTGTAGGGGTCGGTGTGCGAGAGGCTGAAGACCTTGCTGTACTGGCCCGCGTTGATCTCGGCCGCCACGCGGTTGCCGGTGCCCATGAAGTTGCTGTGCACGAAGCTGCCGTTCAGCAGGATCGACTGCGACTCGGAATAACCGATGCCGCCGCTGAACTGTCCCGGCAGGCCTTCCTTGACGTTGTAGTTGACGTCGACGAGGTCGGGCGTGCCCGGCACCGGGTTGGTCTCGACCTCGACTTCCTCGATGAACGGCAGGCGCTGCAGGCGCTGCTTGGAGCGCTCGACCGCGGCGTTCGAGAGGTAGCCGCCCTCCATCTGCCGCATCTCGCGGCGGAGCACGTCGTCGTTGATGCCGGTGCTGCCGCTGAACGTGATGTTGCGCACGTACGCGCGATTGCCCGGGTCGACGAGGAACGTGAGCTCGATTTCCTTCGTCTCCTTGTTCTCCTTCGGCACCGGGTCGATCTTCGCGAACGCGTAGCCGTCCTGGCCGAGCCGGAGCTGCATCAGCTCGGTCGTCGTCGTGATCTGCTTGCGCGAGAAGATGTCCCCGCGACGCACGGCGAGCAGCGCGCGCAACTGTGCCTCGGGCACGACGAGGTTGCCCGCGATCTTGACGTCGGAGACGCGGTAGACGTCGCCTTCGCGCACGTTGAGCGTGATGAAGATGTCGTCCTTGTCGGGCGCGATCGCGACCTGCGTCGACTCGACGTCCATGTTCGCGTAACCGCGGTCGAGGTAGTGCGAGCGCAGCTTCTCGATGTCGCCGGAGAGTTCCTCGCGCGAGTACCGGTCGTCCTGGCGGTACCACGAGAGCCAGTTCGGAGTGCGGAGCTTGAATTCCTCGAGCAGTTCCTCGTCGCTGAACGCTTCGTTGCCGACGACGTTGATCTGGCGGATCTTCGAGCGCTTGCCCTCGACGATGTCGACCGCGATCTTGACGCGGTTGCCCGGCACCTCCTCGACCTTCGTGTCCACCTTCACGGCGTACTTGCCGCGCGAGTAGTACTGGTCGGTCAGGTAGCGCGTGACCTCGTCGAGCGTGGACTGGTTGAAGGTCTTGCCCCGCGCGAGCCCCACGTTGCGCAGCGACTTCTCGAGGTCCTCGGTCTTGATGTCCTTGTTGCCGGCGATCGTGAAGCTTTCGATCGACGGCCGTTCGAGCACGGCGATCACGAGCGTGCCGCCGTCGCGGCGCAGCTCGACGTCGCGGAAAAAGCCGGTCGCGTAGAGCGCGCGCAGCGCCTCGTCGATGCGGCGCGGGTCGAGGCGGTCGCCGATGTTGACGGGCAGGTAGTTGTAGACCGTGCCCTCGGTGATGCGCTGCAGGCCTTCGATCCGGATGTCGCCGACCGTGAATTCGGGCCCGGCGTCGGACTGGGCGAGAACCGCCGGGACGGCGAGGAGGGCCGGCAGGACGGCCGCGTACTTCAATCGCATTTTTTGTTTACGCAGAGCTCAGCTGAACAGCCGGGAAAGGTCGTTGTAGAAGGCGAAGCTCATCAGCACGAGCAGCAGCACGATGCCGATCTGCTGTCCCACCGCCTGCGCGCGCTCCGAGAGCGGGCTGCCCTTGACGAGTTCGACGACCTGGTAGACGACCTGGCCGCCGTCGAGGATCGGGATGGGCAGCAGATTCAGCACGAACAGGCTCACGCTCACGATGGCGAGGAACGACAGGAACGACAGTATGCCCTGCCGTGCCGAGAAACCGGCGTA
>JAJTCR010000486.1 GCA_021325695.1 Steroidobacteraceae bacterium
GAGTGGAATGTTCGAATACGCGCGTGGCTCGATGTCCTGGGCCGGCGCCACGGCCGGACTGGCAAGGACCACGGATAGCCGCAGCAGCGTACCCAGTCGTGTTCTTGTCATCCGCACGAGCGTCCCGGCCTCGCGATCGCCTTGTCACCGGCGGCATCGCGTAGTGTGACATTCACGTTGTCCGAACGACAGCACGCGATGCACGCGACGCGGCATCGGCCCGAACGACGCACCGGACTCGGCTAAGCTTCGGACCACGACTGGAACGACGGGACGGTATGCGATGCGCATAGCGCGCGGCTTGTGCATGGGCCTGGCAACGATCATCCCGTGTGGCTGCGCCAGTCTCGAGCCGCGACTGGAACTGCCGGCGCAATCGGCTTTGGCGCCGGGGACCGGGACCCGCCTGGACCGGTTGGTCGGCGATGCCGAAGCGCGGCATCCTGGACAGTCGGGATTTCGGCTCGTCCGCGAAGGACCCGAGGCGTTCGCGATCCGCGCGGTGTCCGCGCGGGAATCGGGCCGCAGCATCGACGTGCAGACCTACATCTGGCACGCCGACCTCACGGGCAACTACCTCGCGCTCGTGTTGCTCGAAGCCGCGGACCGGGGCGTCAAGGTGCGGTTGCTCGTCGACGACATGGATGCCCGCGGCAGCAACCGCGAGTTCGCCGCGCTCGCCGCACACGAGAACATCGACGTGCGCATGTTCAACCCCACCGCCTCGCGCGAAGGCACCCTCGCGTTCGCACTCGAGGCGCTGGGCAGTGCCAGGCGCCTCAATCGCCGCATGCACAACAAGACCTGGATCGTCGACAACCGGCTCGCCGTGGCCGGCGGCCGCAACCTCGGCGACGAGTATTTCGGAGCGAGCGAGGACGTCAATTTCGTCGACCTGGACTTCGCGATGACGGGGCCGATCGTGCGCGACGCATCTGCGTCGTTCGACCGCTACTGGAACGCGCCGCTCGCGTACCCGATGGAGCTGCTCGACCCGCCGGCCGTGACGTCGTCGGCGCTCGCGACATTGCGCCAGCGCGTGAAGCCCCTGGCCGAGCAGGCGAAGCGCTCGAAGTATGCGTCCGAACTGGGCAACGACCAGGGCGTACGACGCCTGGTCGACGGTGACTGGCCGATGCTCTGGACGTCGCAGTTCCAGTTCGTTGCGGACGACCCGTTGAAGGCCATCGGCCAGGCCGAGGGCTTCACTGGTTCAACGGTCCTCGACACGCTGGCGCCGGTCATCCGCGCGTCGAAATCGAACGTCACGATCATCTCGCCGTACTTCGTGCCCGGCCCGCGCGGCACGGAGTTCCTCGTGGGCATCGACCGGGCAGGCTCCCGGGTGCGCGTGCTGACGAATTCACTGGCCGCGAACGACGTGGCCCTGGTGTACGGCGGATACTCGGAGACCCGCGAGGACCTGCTCGAAGGCGGCATCGAACTCTGGGAACTCAAGCCCACGCCGGGCACGGAGATCAAGACGAGCCTGTTCGGATCGTCGGGCGTGAGCCTGCACACGAAGGCGCTCGCGATCGACAACCGCATCGTCTTCGTCGGCAGCTACAACCTCGACCCGCGTTCGACCTCGCTCAATTGCGAGCAGGGGATCCTCGTGGAGAGTCCGGAGATCGCCGCAGAGGTCGGCCAGATGTTCCTGAACGACTCGCGCGGTGATCGGGCCTGGTCCGTCACGCTGCAGCAGGGTCGGCTGCGGTGGAACGACGGCACGAAGACCTGGGATCTCTGACGGCCGATGAGCGTGCGGACGTTCGCGCGCCCCATGCTAGCCTTCGTCCACCCCGTTTCATTCGTGTCGAGGTGACTGCTCATGCGAGCCGCACTGGCCCTCGTCGTCGCGGTGTTCGTGTCGCCGTCCTCACCGGCCGCGACGCAGGCCGTCGAAAAGCCCGCGGCGCTGGTCGCGGACGGCATTCCACCGGTGCCCGTGGAACTCGCTACCCGAACGCGGCCGTACATGGAATTCCGCACGGCGTCGTTCCTCGGCTGGCACCCGAAGGACCGCTCGCTGCTGGTGGCCACGCGGTTCGCCAACACGAACCAGGTGCATCGGGTCGCGCGCCCCGGCGGCGCGCGCGAGCAACTCTCGTTCGAGGAGGACCGCATCCTCGACGCGTCGCACGCACCCGTGGCGGGTGACGTCACCGTCGTGCAGAAGGACGTCGGAGGCGACGAGTTCTACCAGCTCTACACGCTCGACAAGGGCCGGCTGTCGCTGCTCACGGATGGCAAGAGCCGCAACGAGTTCGGCGCCTGGAGCAAGGACGGACAGCTGATCGGCTACACCTCGACGCGTCGCAACGGGACCGACAGCGACATCTACGTGATGAACCCGCGCGACCGCGCCACCGATCGTCGCGTCGCCGAGGTCCGAGGTGGCGGCTGGTCGTTCGCCGACTTCGCACCGGACCGCCGGCGCGCCGTGCTGATCGAATACGTCTCGATCACGAAATCCAACCTGTGGCTCGTCGACCTCGACACGAACACCATGAGGGCGATCGGCGACCACAGCAAGGACATTGCCTACGACACGGCACGGTTCGCGCCGGACGGCACGCTCTGGGTGACGTCCGACGTGGGCTCCGACTTCCTGCGGCTCGGCACGCTCGATCCGAAGACGGGTCGCTTCACGCCGAAGACACCGGACGCCCGCTGGGACGTCGAAAGCTTCGACGTCGCCGACGACGGCAGCTTCGTTGCCTACGCGGTCAACGAGGCTGGCCGCAGTGTGTTGCGGGTGCTGGACGTGACGACCGGTGACGTGCGCACTGTGCCGCTCCCCGCGGGCATCGTCAGCGGCATCGCGATCGCGCCGTGGGGCGAGATCGGCCTCACGTTCACCTCGGCGCGCAGTCCCTCGGACGCGTTCTCGGTCGATCCCCGGACACTCACGCTGTCACGCTGGACGACGAGCGAAACCGGCGGGCTCGACCCGAACCAGAACGTCGAACCCGAGGCGCTCGAAGTGAAGAGCTTCGACGGGCTGGTGATCTCCGGTTTTCTCTATCGACCCGACCCGGCGAAGTTTCGCGGCCCGCGTCCGCTGATCATCAACATCCACGGCGGCCCCGAGAGCCAGTCGCGGCCGGGTTTCCTCGGCCGCAACAATTACCTGCTCAACGAACTGGGCATCGCGATCTTCTACCCGAACGTCCGTGGCTCGTCGGGCTACGGCAAGCGCTTCGTCAGTCTCGACAACGGTCCGTTCCGGCGCGAGGACTCGGTCAAGGACATCGGCGCATTTCTCGACGTGCTGGCGAAGGACACGCGGCTGGACGCGAACCGCTTTGCCGTGACCGGTGGCTCCTACGGCGGCTACATGTGCTATGCCGCGTCGGTGTTCTACGGATCGCGCCTCGACGGGGCCAACTGCGTGGTTGCGATCTCGAGTTTCGTGACGTTCCTCGAGAACACGCAGAGCTATCGCCGCGACCTGCGGCGCGTCGAGTACGGCGACGAGCGCGATCCG
>JAJTCR010000487.1 GCA_021325695.1 Steroidobacteraceae bacterium
CTTTCCCGGGTTCGCGAAAAATTCTGTCCCGTTGCGTCCCCGGCTCTGCGTCCGATCCGGTCTGATTCGGTGTCAGCGCACGGCGCCGCTACGACGTTTTCGCGACGGCGCTCTCGTTCGCGAGGAACAGCCAGGTTTCGACGACCGTGTCCGGATTCAGCGACATGCTCTCGATGCCCTGCTCGAGCAGCCACCGCGCGAGGTCCGGGTGGTCCGACGGGCCTTGGCCGCAGATGCCGATGTACTTGCCGGCCTTGCGGCAGGCCTTGATCGCCATCGAGAGCAGTGCCTTCACTGCGTCGTCGCGCTCGTCGAAGAGCCGGGCGATGATCGCCGAATCGCGATCGAGGCCGAGCGTGAGCTGCGTCATGTCGTTCGAACCGATCGACATGCCGTCGAAGAATTCGAGATAGCGGTCGGCCAGCAGGGCGTTCGAGGGGATCTCGCACATCATGATGATCTTGAGGCCGTCCTCGCCGCGCTTGAGCCCGTTCGCCGCGAGCAGCTCGACGACGTGCTGGGCCTCCTTGAGCGTGCGCACGAACGGGACCATGACCCAGACGTTCTTGAGACCCATCTGCTCGCGCACGCGCTTCAGCGCGCGGCACTCGAGCTCGAAGCACGGCCGGAAGCCCTCGTCGACGTACCGCGACGCGCCGCGGAAACCGAGCATCGGGTTTTCCTCGACGGGCTCGTATTGGCGGCCGCCGATCAGGTTTGCGTACTCGTTCGACTTGAAGTCGGAGAGACGCACGATCACCGGTTCGGGCGCGAACGCCGCCGCGATCGTACCGACGCCCTCGCAGAGCTTCTCGACGTAGAATTCGACCGGATCGCCGTAACCCGCCATCTGGCGGCGGATCGTGTCCCGCAGGTCGGGGTCGAGCCGGTCGAATTCGAGCAGCGCCTTCGGGTGCACGCCGATCATCCGGTTGATGATGAATTCGAGGCGCGCGAGGCCGACGCCCTTGTTCGGAATGCCGGCGAAGTCGAACGCACGGTCTGGATTGCCGACGTTCATCATGATCTTGACGGGCAGGGCGGGCAGCGAATCGAGCTCGATCTGCGACTGGTGGAACTCGAGCTGCCCTTCGTAGATGTACCCCGTGTCGCCCTCGGCACACGAGACCGTGATCGGCTGGCTTTCCTTGATCTTGCGGGTCGCATCGCCACAGCCGACGACCGCGGGAATGCCCAGTTCGCGCGCGATGATCGCGGCGTGGCAGGTACGGCCGCCGCGATTGGTCACGATCGCGGACGCGCGCTTCATCACGGGCTCCCAGTCGGGGTCCGTCATGTCGGCGACGAGGACGTCGCCCGTTTCGACGCGCGCCATCTCGCGAATGTCCTTGATCACCCGCGCAGGTCCCGCGCCGATGCGCTGGCCGATGCTCCGGCCGGTCGCGAGCACCTTGCCCCTCTGCTTGAGCGTATAGCGCTGGATCGTGCGGCCGGCGCGACTCTGGACCGTCTCCGGGCGGGCCTGCAGCACGTAGATCCGGCCCGTCTCCCCGTCCTTGCCCCACTCGATGTCCATCGGGCAACCGTAGTGCCGCTCGATCGTCATCGCCTGCCGGGTGAGTTCGATCACGTCCTCGTCCGAAATGCAGAAGCGCATGCGTTCGGCTTCCGACACGTCGACCGTGAGCACGCGTTTCTCCGCCTGCGCGGCCGGCGCATACACCATCTTGATCGCCTTGGCGCCGAGCGTGCGGCGCAGGATCGGGTGGCTGGCGTTGCCCATGGCAGGCTTGTAGACGTAGAACTCGTCGGGATTGACGGCGCCCTGCACCACGGTCTCGCCAAGGCCGTACGAAGCCGTGATGAAGACGACGTCGCGGAACCCCGAGTCGGTGTCGAGCGTGAACATGACGCCGCTCGCGCCGACGTCGCTGCGCACCATGTACTGGATGCCGACCGCCCTGACGACGTTGTCGGCGCCGCGCACGTTGAGCAGCGTCTCCTGCTGGCCGGCGAACGACGCTTCGGGCAGGTCCTCGGCCGTCGCGGAGGAGCGCACGGCCACGGCGACGTCGCCGCGGTCTTCGCACATGCGCACGTAGCCGTCGATGATTTCCTGCTGCAGGCGGGCGGAGAAAGGTGTCGAGAGGACCCAGTCGCGGATCTTCGCGCCCGTCTCGGCGAGCTTCGCTACGTCGTCGACGTCGAGCGCTGCGAGTTCCTGCTGGATGCGTGCGGCGAGGCCTTCGTGCGCCAGGAAATCGCGATACGCGTCCGCCGTCGTCGCAAACCCGTCCGGGACCGTGACACCGAGCGCGTGGAGGTTCGAGATCATCTCGCCGAGCGAGGAGTTCTTGCCGCCGACATCGGCGACGTCGTGGCGGCCGAGACCGGAAAACGGAAGCGTGTACGGTCGCATCAACAAGCGCCCCTTGCTACATCGACGATCGGGATGAAACACTGCGCGCTGAGAATGCGCCCACGGGAACCGCCGAGCAGATGACACGTCGAACGGTATTTTTCGTATCTGACCAGACCGGCGTGACAGCCGAGACGATGGGACACAGCCTGCTCACGCAATTCGAGGGCCTGGAATTCCGACAGGTGACTCTGCCATTTATCGCCACGCTTGACAAGGCAGAGGAAGCCGTAAGAAAGATCAACGCGACGGGCCACGAAGACGGCTTGCGGCCCGTGGTTTTCAGCACGCTCGTCAAGGAAGACCTGCGTCGCGTGGTCAAGATGAGCAACGGGTTGTTCCTGGATTTCTTCGACGCTTTCCTCGGTCCGCTCGAGGGAGAACTCGAGGTCAAGTCGAACGAGCGTGCGGGTCGTGCGCACGGCATCGCCGACCTGGGCGCGTACGGCGCGCGCATCGATGCCACGAACTTCGCGCTCGCGGCGGACGACGGCGCCGTGTCCGCGGACTACGAGCGTGCCGACGTGATCCTGATCGGCGTTTCCCGGTCGGGCAAGACGCCGACGTGCATCTACATGGCGATGCAGTACGGCGTGTTCGCAGCGAACTATCCATTCACGGAAGACGACTTCGATTCGAAGCAGCTGCCCGCGTCCGTGCGCGGACACACGCGCAAGCTCTTCGGCCTGACGATCGGCCCGATGCGCTTGCAGCAGATCCGCAACGAGCGTCGTCCCGGCAGCCGGTACGCGTCAATCGCGCAGTGCGAGTTCGAGGTGCGCAGCGCCGAGAACCTGTTCCACCGCCATGGCATCCC
>JAJTCR010000083.1 GCA_021325695.1 Steroidobacteraceae bacterium
TCGCGCATTTCGAGGCACCCGACGCGTGGCCGGGACTCACGCGAGGCCATGCGCTGTTCGATGCCGTCGCGGGCGTCAACCTGCCCGCGGCCGGTTTCGTCGCCGCGGCTCGCGAATCGAGGCACGACCTCGTGCCGTTGACCTGGTGTTCGGCGCAGCCGTCGGGTCGAGTCACGCGCGAGGCGTTCGAACACGTCACCGCGCTGCTGCTCGAGGACCTGCGGGCGGCGCCGGCGCTCGACGCGGTCTACCTCGACCTGCACGGTGCGATGGTCGCCGAACACGTCGACGATGCCGACGGCGAAGTGCTGCGACGCGTACGCGCCGTCATGGGGCCCGACGTGCCCATCGTCGCGAGCCTCGACTATCACGCGAACGTCTCGGCGCTGATGGCGCAGCAGGCATCGGCACTCGTCGCCTACAAGACCTATCCGCACGTGGACATGGCCGACTGCGGCGCTCGCGCGGCGCGCTGCCTGCACGACTTGCTCGGCAAGCCCCGGCCGGCGACGGCGTTCGAGGCGCTCGACTTCCTGATTCCGCTCACGTCGCAGTCGACGCTCGCGCCGCCGATGCAGGACCTGGCGGCCCTGTCGGTGCAACTCGAGCGACCGCCCCTGCTCGCGGTCAATGTCGCGCCCGGGTTTCCCGCCGCGGACGTGGTCGATTGCGGACCCAGCGTCTATGCCTGCGGCTGGGATGCGGCGTCGGTGCGCCAGGCGTGCAGACGAATGGTCGACGAGATGCGCGCGCGCGAAGGCGACTTCGCGCTCGAGCTCTACACCGTCGAGCAGGCGTGTCACCTCGCACAGTCGTTTGCAGCGCCGCGCGGGCGCCCATTGATCCTCGCGGACACGCAGGACAACCCGGGCGCCGGCGGCAACGCCGACACGACCGCGCTGATCAAGGCCTTGCACGAGGCACGAGTGCCGCGTGTGCTTGCGGGCGTCCTGTGCGATCCGCTTGCTGCGGCGCGGGCCCATGCCGCAGGCGTTGGTGGCCGCGTCGACCTGGCACTCGGCGGTCGGTCGGGACCGCCGGGCGAGCAGCCGCTGGCCGCCCGTTTCGACGTCTTGGCGCTCGGCGACGGGCACTTCATCGGCACCGGCCCCTTCTACCGTGGCGGTCGCTTCGAGCTCGGGCCGATGGCGCTGCTGCGGCTGGACGACCTGCACGTCGCGGTCGCGAGCCGCAAGCAGCAGGCCGCCGACCAGGCCATGTTCCGGCACGTGGGCGCCGAGCCGGCCGATTTCGCAGTGCTCGCGCTCAAGAGCTCGGTGCATTTCCGTGCGGACTTCGGCCCGATCGCGAGTCGCATCCTCGTCGTCGAGGCGCCGGGCCCGAACGTCGCCGATCCCGCGAAGCTGCCATTCACGCGCCTGCGCTTCGGCCTGAGGATCGCGAGGACCTGATCAGGTGTGCCTGCAGCGCCCAAGGCTCTGTAGGACAAGTCCTACGCCGCGGTGAACCGGGGCCGGGGTAGGCTGGCCAATGCAGGGGAGGGCCTGCGCTCGAACAACACCAAGCAAGGGGTTACCCATGGCTGACAAGAAGACGGTCGGGAGCGTGACCTACACCCGGACCGAGCAGGACTATTTCGAGAAACGTGGGCTCCGTCGCTATGCGCGCGTGTGGTCGCTCTGGGCGCTCGGCGTCGGCGCGGTGATTTCCGGGCACTACTCTGGCTGGAACTTCGGGCTCGCGCATGGCTTCGGCGGCATGCTGATCGCCCTGTTCGTGATCGCGGCGATGTACTGGGGCCTGATCTTCAGCATCGCCGAGATGTCGCCCGCGTTGCCGCATACGGGGGCGGCGTACTCGTTCGCGCGGAGCGCGCTGGGTCCCTGGGGCGGGATGTTCACGGGACTCGCCGAAAGCATCGAATACATCCTGACGCCCGCCGTGATCGTCTTTTTCATCGGCTCGTACATGACGGCGATCTTCGAGACGCCAACCACGGCCCAGCCCATCTGGTGGGCTGCGGCCTATGCGGTGTTCCTGCTGCTGAACCTGCGCGGCGTCGAACTGTCGTTCCGCGTGTCGGTGATCGTCACGCTGGGTGCGCTCTGCGTGCTGGCGATCTACTGGGTGAGCGCGCTGCCGCACGTCGACTTCAACCGCTGGGCGCTCAACATCGGCGCGGGCCCCGACGGCGCACCGGTGGAACTGCCCGAGGGCGGCGGACCGTGGCTGCCCTTCGGCATCACTGGCGCACTCGCCTCGCTGCCATTCGCGGTCTGGCTGTTCCTCGCCATCGAGCAGTTGCCGCTCGCGGCGGAGGAGTCCACCGATCCCAAGAAGGACATGCCCAAGGGTCTGCTCTACGGCATGGCGACGCTGATGGTCTCGGCGCTGTTGATCACGTTCCTCAACTCGAGCGTCGGCTCGACCGATCCCGACAAGATGCGTGGTGCGTTCTCGTTGTCGACGTCGGCCGAACCGCTGCTCGACGGTTTCCGCGTGATCTACGGCACGGGCACGGCCAAGCTGCTCGCATTCCTCGCGGTGATCGGCCTGATCGCGAGTTTCCACACGATCATCTACGCGTACGGTCGGCAGATCTACTCGCTCTCGCGCGCCGGCTATTACCTCCCGTTCATGTCCGTGACCCACGGCACGCACAAGGTGCCGCACATGGCGCTCTACGCGGGCACGGCGATGGGCTTCGGCATCATGCTCGTCGTCTGGTTCCTGCTCGGTTCGGAGAAGGGAGGTGCGCTGATCGGCGGCACGCTGCTCAACATGGCGGTGTTCGGTGCCATGATTTCGTATGCGATGCAGGGGCTGTCGTTCATCCAGCTGCGGCGGAAAATGCCGCACATCGTGCGACCGTACCGCAGTCCGCTCGGCATCCCGGGGGCCGCGGTCGCGATCGTGGTGGCGCTGGTGACCATCTACTACCAGCTGCAGGATCCGATCTATCGCAACGGCGTGTACGGCGCGGCGATCTGGTACGTGCTCGGTATGCTGTATTTCGCCTTCTTCGGCCGGCACAAACTCGTGCTGTCGCCCGAGGAGGAGTTCGCGTTGACCGGTGGCGAGCACGGTCATCCGGAGAAGGAAGGCTACGGCACGACGACCCTCTGACCGAGCAATCCGGGAGCACCCTGCATGGAGCCTCGCCAGGTCCGAACGGCGGAAGATGCACGCACGCTCGTCGCCGAGCGCGACGTCCCGCACGTCAAGGTCGGCGTCTTCGACGTCGACGGCATCATGCGCGGCAAGTACATCTCGCGCGAAAAATTCCTGTCGGCGCTCGAGGGCGGCTTCGGCTTCTGCGACGTCGTGCTGGGCTGGGACTGCCAGGACCAGCTCTACGACAACGTCGAATACACCGGCTGGCACACGGGGTACCCGGACGCCCCCGTACGTCTGCTCCCCGACTCGTGCCGCGTGCTGCCGTTCGAGGACGATGGATTGTTCTTCCTCGGCGAGTTCTCACCGCCCGCGGAAACGGTCTGCCCGCGCGCGCTGTTGCGTCGCGTCGTCGAGCGCGCGAGGACCCTGGGCTACGCGGCGTACGCGGGGTTCGAGTACGAGTTCTTCGTCTTCAAGGAGACACCCGAGTCCATCCGCGAGAAGAACTACCGCGGTCTCGCGCCGATGGCCCCTGGCTGGTTCGGCTACTCGGTGCTGCGCAACACCGCGGGCAGCGATTTCTACCGCGCACTGCTCGACACCTGCCGCGACATGGACATCGGGATCGAGGGCCTGCACGAAGAGACGGGCCCGGGCGTGATGGAGGCCGCGATCACCGTCGACGGGGCCCTGGCCGCCGCGGACAAGGCCGCACTGTTCAAGACGTTCGCCAAGGTCATCGCACTGAAGCATGGCCTGCTCGCGACGTTCATGGCGAAGTGGTCGAAGGATCTGCCCGGGCAGAGCGGGCACATTCACCTGTCGCTGAAGAAGGACGGCAGCCCGGTGTTCCACGAGCCAGGCCAGCCGCATTCGATGAGCGACACCCTGCGCTGGTTCGTCGGCGGACAGCAGAAGCTCATGCCCGAACTGCTCGCGATGGTGGCGCCGACGGTCAACTCGTACCGCCGGCTGATTCCGGGGTTCTGGGCGCCGACCGATTCGACCTGGGGCGTCGAGAACCGCACGACCGCGCTGCGCGTGATCCCGGGCAGCCCGAAATCACAGCGCGTCGAATACCGGATCGCCGCGGCCGATGCCAACCCGTACGTGATCCTCGCGGCCGCGCTCGGCTCGGGTCTCTGGGGCATCGAGCACCGGATCGAGCCGGAAGCGATGGTGACCGGCAATGCCTACGACCGGAAGTACCCGTCCCGGCTCGCCCTGCCGCGCACGCTGTGGGACGCTGCCCAGCGCCTGAAGTCTTCGCGCGCGGCGCGGGACCTGTTCGGCGACCCATTCGTCGAGCACTTTGCGGCCACGCGGGAGTGGGAGGAACGCGAGTTCCGCAAGCACGTGAGCGACTGGGAGCTGCAGCGGTATTTTGAGATCATCTAGAAAAGTGGCCAGTGGCTAGTGGCCAGTGGCTCGTCGGAGCGTTCCACGCAAGAACCCCGAGGTCGTGCGCCGCAGGCGCGCCTGCTAGCCACCAGCCACCAGCCACCAGCCACTAGCCACTAGCCACTGGCCACTTCACATGCTCCAGCGCACCATCTCCCCGATCGACGGTTCCGTCCACGTCGAACGTGAACTCGCTTCCGGCAGGACGATCGACGAGACGCTCGACCGCGCGCGTCGCGCGCAGCGCGACTGGCGGCGCGTGCCCGTCGAATCGCGTGCCGCGATCCTGAATCGTTTCTGCGATGCGTTCGAACGGCGGCGCGACGTCGTCGCGCAGGAACTCGCGTGGCAGATGGGGCGACCCGTCCGGTACGGGCCGAACGAGGTGCGCGGCACGCTCGAGCGTGCGCGGCACATGATCGCGATCGCGCCCGGTGCGCTCGCGGACATCGACGTCGGGCCGAAGGAGGGTTTCCGGCGATTCCTGCGACGCGAGCCGGTCGGCGTCGTGTTCACGGTGGCGGCCTGGAACTACCCGTACCTGATCGCCGTCAACAGCGTGGTGCCGGCGCTGATGGCCGGCAACGTCGTCGTGCTCAAGCACTCGGCACAGACGCCGCTGTGCGCGGAGACCTTCGACGCGTGTTTTCGCGAAGCGGGCCTGCCCGACGGCTGCTTCCAGGTGCTGCACCTGAGTCACGACGACACGAATCGCGTCGTCGGCGATCCGCGCGTCGACTTCGTCGCGTTCACCGGCTCGGTGGCCGGCGGGCGAGCCATCCAGCGTGCCGCCTCGACGCGATTCATCGGCACGGGTCTCGAACTCGGCGGCTGCGATCCTGCCTACGTACGCCACGACGCGAACCTCCCGCATGCGGTCGAGAACCTCGTGGACGGGGCGTATTTCAACTCGGGCCAGTCCTGTTGCGGCATCCAGCGCGTCTACGTGCACGAGCACCTGTACGAATCGTTCGTCGAGCGCTGGATCCAGCTCACACGCAACTACACCCTCGGCAGCCCGCTCGACACGGAGACGACGCTCGGGCCGGTCGTGCGTACCGCCGCGGCGGACGAAATACGTCGCCAGGTGGCGGCGTCCGTCAGCCTGGGTGCACGTTGCCCGATCGCGGAAAACGAGTTCGAGGCGAGCCGCGCCGGCACGCCGTACGTCGCGCCGCAGGTGCTGCTCGACGTCGACCACACGATGCCGGTGATGTGCGACGAGATTTTCGGCCCCGTCGCGGGCATCATGAAGGTGCGCTCGGACCAGGAAGCGATCGCCTTCATGAACGACAGCGCGTTCGGGCTCACCGCGGCGATCTGGACCGAGGACCTCGACGCGGCGCTCGCCATCGGCGACGAGGTGCAGACCGGCACCTGGTTCATGAACCGCTGCGACTACCTCGATCCGGCGCTCGCCTGGGTCGGTGTCAAGGATTCGGGTCGAGGCTGTACGCTCTCCGCCCTCGGCTACGAGCACCTGACACGGCCGAAGTCGTTCCATTTGCGCGTGCGCACCTGAGGGTCGCGGCGCGGCACGGAGATCCACCGCATGACGACGCCCGAACTTCGCGGCAAGTGGAACTACCCGACCAGCATCCGCTTTGGCGCCGGTCGCATCGTCGAATTGCCGGACCACTGCCGATCGCTCGGCATCCGGCGCCCGCTGTTCGTCACGGACGCAGGGCTCGCCGGATTGCCCATGGTCGCGCGCGTGCTCGGACTCTGTCGCGATGCCGGGCTCGGCATCGAATGCTTCTCCGACGTCCAGTCGAATCCGGTCGAGGCCAACGTCACGGCAGGCGTGCAGGCCTATCGCACCGGTCGTCACGATGGCGTGATCGCGTTCGGCGGCGGCAGCGCGCTCGACACCGGCAAGGCGATCGCGCTGATGGTCGGGCAATCGCGCCCGATCTGGGATTTCGAGGATCGCGAGGACTGGTACACGCGCGTGAACGTC
>JAJTCR010000084.1 GCA_021325695.1 Steroidobacteraceae bacterium
GCGAGGCCGTTCTTGGCCTCGAGTGTCATCTCGCCCAACGGCCCTTCCTGCTCGACGTACATGCGGAACGCGTCGCCCAGCAAGCGCTCGGCCGCCGGCAGGTTGCCCTGGGCCGCCCGCACGCGCCCAAGCACCATCAGCGCGCGCGCCCGTACCGCCGCTCGCTCGCCCGTGGCCACCGAACTCGCTTCCAGCGTGCGCTCGGCCAGCGTGGCGGCTTCGTCGAGTTCCGTGCGACGACGCAGGATCTCCGCCAGGTCGAGCCGCGCGCGATGCCACACGTCGGTCTGCATCCCCGCGGCCTGCAGCGTCCGCTCCGCATCCCGCGCCAGCGCCGTCGCGCGTTCGAGGTCGCCCTGCTCGCGCTTCAACAGTGCCTGGCTCAGCAGCGCCTGGGCGTAGCCCTCTGCATCCTCCTCGCGACGTTGCTCGCGGATGGCCAGCGCCTCGTCCAGCAGGCTCGAGGCCTGGTCGTACGCGCCCAGCCCGAGATACGCCGTGCCGGCGGCTTCGAGCAATGCCGCACGTACTTCCGGCCGCTGCGCGTCGCCCTGCACGAGGAGGCGACGCACCCCGGCGTCCAGCAACTCACGCGCGGACACGCTCTTCGAGCCGGTGCGCGCCGGGTTCGCCAACTCGAAGATTCCGGCCGCGAACGCCGTCACGCGTCGGGCCACCCGCGCCTCCTGGTTGGCGCGGTCGCGCTCGGCCGCCGCGTCGAGCGCAAACCACGCCATGGCCGAGCCGAACAGCAGCGCCGCGACGAAGGCGGAGCCCAGCATCCCGACCGCGAAGCGGTGGCGTCGCGCGAACTTCCGCACGCGATAGAGGGTCGAGGGTGGCCCCGCGAGCACGGGCTCGTCGTCGGCGTGGCGTTGCAGGTCGGCGGCGAGCGCTGCCGGCGAGTCGTAGCGCTGCTGCCGGTCCTTTTCCAGCGCCTTCAGCACGATCCAGTCGAGGTCGCCGCGAAGCCGGGTCGCGAGCGTCGCGGGCGTAGAGCGGCAGCGCTCCGCGTGCGCCACGTTGACGGGCAACGTCCCGGCCGCGACCGCGCTCGGGGGGCGCGTCTCGCACGACAGGATCTCGTTCAACACCACGGCGGGATTCATCGCGTCGCGCGTCACCTCGTAGGGGCGCGAACCGGTCAGCAGTTCGTACAGCAGGATGCCGAGCGAATAGACGTCGGTCCTCGCGTCGACGTCCAGGGGCGAGAGCTGCGCCTGCTCCGGACTCATGTAATCGGGTGTGCCGAGCAGGTTGCCGTGGCGGGTGTAGACGTCCGACTCGCCCGCGGCGGTCGTCGTCGCCTTCGCGATGCCGAAGTCGATGATCTTCGGCACCGGCGCGCCGTCCATCTCGGCCACGAGGATGTTCGAGGGCTTCAGGTCGCGATGGATGATCCCGCGCAGGTGGGCGTGCTGCACGCCGCTGCAGACCTGCGTGAACAACGCGAGACGCGCCTCGACGTCGAGTCGCCGCTCGTCCGCGTAGCGCGTGAGCGGGATCCCCGGCACGTATTCCATCGCGAAGTACGGCCGGCCGTCCGCCGTGGTGCCGGCGTCGAAGATGCGCGCGATGTTCGGGTGCGCGAGCACCGCGAGCGCCTGGCGTTCGAGCTCGAACCGGCCGATCACCTCGCGCGTGGCGAGCCCGAACTTCAGGATCTTGAGGGCGACGCGGCGCCGCACCGGCGCCTGCTGGTCGGCGAGGAACACCTCGCCGATGGCGCCCTCGCCGACGCGCTGCAGGATTCGATAATCGCCGACCTGGTGGGGCGCCGCCAGGCGCGGGAACTCGTGGACGTCGTACTCGAGCACCGAGTCCGGCGAGTCGGCGTGTGCGCTCAGCAGCCCGCGCACCTGCTCGCGCAACTCCGGGTCGCCGCAGGAGGCCAGCAACTGCTCGCGCTCCGCGTCGGACGCCGCGTCCATGCAGGCGTCGAACAGTCGGCGTTGACTGTCCAAGCTCACGGCGCGGCCGGCGCGCCGATGCGTTGCTGCAGCCACGCCCGCGCGAAGGCCCAGTCGCGCTTGGCGGTCGCCGGGGAAATCTCGAGTGCCTGCGCCGCGTCCTGGATGGACAGGCCCGCGAAGAATCGAAGGTTCACGAGGTCGGCCAGCCGCGGCGCCTCGGCGCGCAGCTGTTGCAGGGCAGCGTCGATCTGCAACACGTCGAGGTCCTGCTCCGCCGCTGGCATGTCGAGTTCCGCGCCGCTGAGGGTGACGCGTTCGTACTCCGCACCGCGCTTGCTGGCGAGGCGCTTGCGCGCGTGGTCGACGAGGATTCGGCGCATGGCTTCGGCGGCCGCGCCGAAGAAGTGGCGCCGGTTTTCCCAGCTGGAGCCCAACGGGCCCAGCCTCAGGTAGGCCTCGTTCACGAGCGCGGTGGGCTGCAGCGTGTGGCCCCGGCCCTCGCGCCGCATGTTCGCCTGCGCGATGCGGCGAAGCTCGTCGTAGACGGACCGATAGAGGTCGTCGAACGCCGACCGATCACCGGATTCGGCGGCCGCCAGCAGCCGCGTGACGTCCCCCCTCGCCATGTACCGACCCCCCGCGTCCATGGTTGAGCCAGTTCGCCGGGATTCTACGCATGTCGTCACATGCGGGCCAATTCCGCATGCCACACCCAGCAACTCGCGCACACCGCGCATGGAGGATCTCATGAACCACCACAACTCACTCGCCGGGCTTGCCGTCGCATTGGCGGTTTCGCTCGCGCAGCCCGCCAAGGCCGACGAGGTCACGCCGCCGGCCGTGCCGGCTGCAATCCAGGTGCCCGCCGGCCACGCGCCGTACCTGGTGGGTCACGCCGCCGGCACCCAGAACTACTCCTGCGTGCCGACCGACGCCGGTGTCGTCTGGCAGCTCTATACGCCGCAGGCGACGCTCTTCGACGACCTGGACGAGCAGGTCACCACGCACTTCTTCAGCCCGAACCCGCTCGCGCCGGCCGAGTTCCTGCCGACCTGGCAGCACTCCAACGACACGAGCGCCGTGTGGGTCAAGGCAGACGCCGCCCCCTACACCGGCACGGACTTCGTCGAGCCGGGCGCCCTGGCGTGGCTTCGGCTCAAAGTGGTGGCATCCGTCGCCGGCCCGACCGGTGGCGACGCCCTCACGGCGACCACGTACATCCACCGCGTGAACACCTCGGGCGGCGTCGCGCCGGCCAGCGGCTGCTCGAAGCCGCGGGACCTCGGCAAGAAGGCATTCGTACCCTACACCGCGGACTACTACTTCTACCGCGAAGCGGCCTGAACGACGGGTGCGTCGAACGCGCGCGGGTGGAGGAACGGGCAGGTCGCTCCGCTCCTCCCCCGCCGGGCCGCGACCGGAACTTCCCGATGAGCCGGTTTCCACTGATCTTCCGCATGTACCTCCGTGCGGGCCGACTCGGCCTGCCACTGTCACCCGGAGTCACTCGCCGTGAGCACTGACACTGAAAGCTTTCCCGCCGAGGACCGTGCCAGCCGGTACGCGCGTGTGCTGCTCGCGTCCTCCAGCAATTCGTGGGACATCGAACGGCACGTGTTTCGCGGCCGCGCGCTCAGCTTCTCGCGCAAGTTCCTGCCGGACGGCCTGACGTTGCTCGACCGCCTTGATTTCCTCCAGCCGCACGAGACCCGCCTGCTGAGCCAGTTGCAGGGACGGACGTATGCCGCGACGTTCGGCCTGGTCGAACGCGTGATCGGCGCCACGGCCCTGCTGCAGGCACAGGGTCACGTGCAGGGCGACCAGGCTGCCGTCGAGTGCCTGGTGCGCTTCGCAAACGACGAACTCAAGCACCAGGAACTGTTCCGCAGGCTCGAACGCATGATGCACGCGGGCATGCCCGCGGGGTACGCCGTGGTCGCAGCGCCTGACGCCTTCGCGCGCGCGGTCCTCGGGCGGAGCGCCTGGTCGCTGCTCGCGCTGGCCTGCCACATCGAGTTGCTCGCGCAGGCGCACTACGAGCAGGCCTTCGCGCCGCGCTACGACATCTGCCCGCTGTACCACGACGTCTTCAAGTTCCACGCCCGGGACGAGCGCCAGCACGCGCTGCTCGACGAAGTCGAATGGACCGCCGAGCACACGCATCTCTCGGCCGCCGAACGTGACGCCGCGGTCATCGACTTCATCGCGCTGCTGACGACGTTGAGCGACCTGCTGCTGGCGCAATCGCAGGCCGACACCCGTTACTTCCTGCAGGCCGTCGGTCGCAGCTTCACGCCGCTCGAGGCCAGGCGCGTCGCATCGACGGTCCTCGCGGCCAGCCGCTGGCAGTTCATCGTCTCCGGCATGCAGCACGTCCACTTCCGGCGCCTGCTCAGCAGTATGACGACCGCGGAGCAGTGCGCGCGAATCATGGCGGCGCTGCAGCCGGTCATGCAGGCCTGACGGCCGGCGAGGTCCCGAACATGAGCTGGCTGTTGTCGAAGGGACTTCGATCGTTCGTGCTGCTCGCGGCAGCCGCGAGCCTGCTGCTGAACGTGGCCCTGCTGATGCCTGCGCTCTACATGATGCAGGTCTTCGACCGCGTGTTTGCGAGCGGCAGCGTCGAAACCCTGGTCATGCTGAGCCTGATCACGCTGCTCTTCCTCGTGCTGAGCTTGTTCCTCGACGTGGCGCGCACGCGCGCGTTGAGCCTGGCGGGGCGTTCGGTCGAGCGGCTGCTCTCACCGACTGCGCTCCGCGGCGCGCTCGAACAGGCCGCCGGCGGCGCCGACCGTGCCGATGTCGATGCGCTGCGCGACGTCGCCCAGTTGCGCGGGTTGCTCAACGGCAACGGCATCCTCGCGCTGTTCGACGCCCCCTGGCTGCCGGTCTACCTGCTGGTGATCACGCTGATGCATCCCTGGCTCGGCCTCGCGGCGACGGTCGGCGCCGTCGTACTGGCCACGCTCGCGATGCTGAACGACCGCTTCACGCGCGTGCCTGCCGACACGGTCGTTCGTCGCACGCGCAGCTCGACGCGCCGCGCCGAGACGCTCGCGCGCAACGCCGAAGTCATCGTCGGGATGGGCATGACGGGCGCGGCGATCAGCCGCTGGCAGCAGCACCACGACGAATTGCTTCGCGCGCAGGACGAACACGGCCGGCGTGCGGCGACCCTGGCCGCACTCGCGCGCGCGTTCCGGCAGGTGCTGCAGGTCGCCACGCTCGCGATCGGTGCATGGCTCGTCATCGGCCGGCAGGCCTCGCCCGGCGTCATGATTGCCGCCACCGTGCTGCTCGGCCGGGCGCTGCAGCCGGTCGAGCACCTGATCGGCGGGTGGCGCGTGCTGGTGGACGCGCGTGGCGCGTGGCGCCGGATGGGCGAACGGCGGGCCGCGGGGTCCGGCGAGCCGCGCGTGGCGCTGCCGGCGCCGACGGGCACGCTCGAGCTGGAGCGGCTCACGTTTGCGCTTGCGCCGGGACGCCCGCCGCTGATCCGGAACGTGGGACTCACGCTGGCGGCCGGCGACAGCCTCGGCATCGTCGGCCCGAGCGCCTCGGGCAAGACGACGTTGCTGCGCCTGATGCTCGGGCTGCGCCGGCCGCAGTCGGGCACCGCGCGACTCGACGGCGCCGACGTGTCGCGCTGGGACCGGGACACGCTGGGCACGCACGTCGGCTACCTGCCCCAGGACGTCGAGCTCTTCGCGGGGACGGTCGGCGAGAACATCGCGCGCTTCGCGGACGTCGCCGATGAACATTCGTCCGATCGGATCGTCCGTGCGGCGCGCAGGGCGCACGTGCACGACATGATCCTGCAGCTGCCGGACGGCTACGACACGCAGGTCGGCGACGCCGCTGCGGCACTCTCCGGCGGCCAGCGTCAACGCATCGCCCTCGCGCGCGCGCTCTACGGCGATCCGCGGCTCGTGGTGCTCGACGAACCGAACGCCAACCTCGATGCGGCGGGCGAGGCCGCGCTGCTCGCGACGCTCGCAGACCTCAAGTCCAGCGGTGTGACGGTCGTGATGGTCACGCACAACCCGGCGTTCACGGCGGCGCTCGACAAGCTGGCCGTGTTGAAGAACGGCGCACTGGAAATGTTCGGTCCGAGCGCCGCCGTCCTGGCGCGCCTGCACGGCGGAGCGCAGGCCGCGCGCGTCGTCCCCTTTCCTGCCGCCCGGACCGTCGAGGCCCTGCCATGAACACCCCCGCGCCGGCCACGTTCGCCACCCTGTTGCTGCAGGGCGAGGTGGATCCCGTCGCGCGTCGCGCGCTGCAACGCCAGATTCGCAGCGTCTGCGTCGCGTTGCTCACGACCGCGGGCGTACTCGTCCTGTGGGCGACGACCGCGCCCCTGTCCGGCGCGGTCCTGGCGAACGGCAAGCTCAAGACCGAAATGAACCGCAAGACGGTGCAGCACCAGGAAGGTGGCCTCGTGCGCGAGATCATCGTCCGTGACGGGCAAACGGTGAGCGCCGGCCAGCCGCTGTTGGTCATCGGCGACGTC
>JAJTCR010000085.1 GCA_021325695.1 Steroidobacteraceae bacterium
GTCGGCGTGCAGCGCAGGCGGTGCTGCTCGCGGCCGGCACCGACGGCATCGACGGCGCGACGACGGACGCCGGCGCCGCCGTCGACGCGGCCACGTGCCGGCGTGGACGCGACGGTGGGTTTGATCCCCACGTATCGCTTAGCGCGGCCGATTCGGGTAGTTTTCTCGAGGCGTCGGGGGACCTGTTGCACACCGGCGCGACGCTGACGAACGTCGGCGACCTCGTGCTGGGCCTCGGACCACAAGGAGCAAAATGAACCTGCGTGCCCTGATCGTGAGCGATCGTCCGGACTACCGGCAGCTGCTCGCGCATCACGTCACGCTCGAGTGGCGCGACGCACTGCCGGCCGAGTACGAGCCGGCCACGCGGGGTCGACTGCCCGCGGGGTTCACGGGCGTGGCCTACGACGTCGTGCTGCTCGACCACGAGGTGCAGGGCGGTCGCGGGCTCGACTGGATCGCGGACTTCCGGTCGCGGCCCGCATTCCCGCCGATCGTGTATTTCGCCACCGGCAGCGACCCCGCGGTGCTCGAGCGTGCACGCGGCGCCGGCGCCATCGCCGTGCTGCCGCGCACGGAGTTCGAGCACGCCGACCTCTGCGGCACGTTGCGACGCGCGCTGGCCCAGCGGCACAACGTGCTGGCGGACACATCGCGCGCCGCGCTGTCACAGGTGTCGCCCGACCGATTCGGTTCGGTGCACATTCGCGGCTATCGCTGCGTCCGGCGGCTGGCCGTCGGCGGATCCTCGAGCGTCTACCTCGCGTGCGACACGCGCACCGACGAGCAGCGCGTGCTCAAGATCTTCCGCCAGGTGCCGGACGTCGTCGAAGGCAGCACGACGTTCGACCGTTTCCTGCGCGAATACGAACTCGTCGCGCACCTGCGGCACCCCAACATCGCGCGCATCTACGACATTGGCGTCGCCGACGACCACGTCTACCTGTCGATGGAGTACTTCCCCGGCGGCGACCTGCGTGCGCGGATGCGCGAGAAGCTCGACCCGGCCACGGCCCTCGGCTACGTCCGGCAGATGGCGGGCGCGCTCGGCGCGTTGCACGAGGTGGGCGTGCTGCACCGGGATGTCAAGCCGGGCAACCTGCTGATGCGCCAGGACGACAGCGTCGCGTTCATCGACTTCGGACTTGCGCGACAGCTGCGTCTCGAGAGCGACATCACCGGCGCCGGCGCCATTTTCGGCACGCCGCACTACATGAGCCCCGAGCAGGGCCACGGCACGCCGCTCGACGAGCGCAGCGACCTCTATTCGCTGGGCGTCGTGCTGTACGAAATGCTGACGGGCGACAAGCCTTACGTCGCGGAGACGCCGCTCGCGGTGATCTACCTGCACGCGAATGCACCGATCCCGCGGTTGCCGGCTCAGCTTTCACCGCTGCAGTCACTGCTCGACGGCCTGCTCGCGAAAAAGCCTCAGGACCGGCCGCCGTCGGCCACGGCGATCGTCGCCCGCATCGATGAGCTGCTGCAGAGCGCGGCGGCATGAAGCTGTGCGGGAGCGCCTCTCCCGGCCTGCCGGGCGAGGTCGCGCGCGAGGCGCGTGAGTGCAGATGAGCGTCCCACCGATCCTCGAGGCGGTCACGGATCCGCGCTGGTTCGACCTCGCCGTCGAGCGCTGGCAGGACCTGCTGCTCGACCACGCCAACTGCGAGAAGAAAGCGGCCTCGACCGCGCTCGCGCTGATGTTCGCGTACCCGGAGGACTTCGAGCTCGCCGACCGGATGTCGCGACTCGCGCGCGAGGAACTCCGGCATTTCGAGCTCGTGCAGCAACGGCTCCGGACGCTGGGAGTGCCGTTCCGACGGCTGAGCCCGTCGCGCTATGCGGAAGGCCTGCGCAGGGCATTGCGCCGGACCGAGGCCGAACGCCGCGTCGACCTGCTGCTGACCGGCGCCCTGATCGAGGCCCGTTCGCACGAGCGCTTCCTGGGCCTCATCCCGCGGCTTGGCGAGACGCTCGGGCAGTTCTACGAATCGCTCGCCGCGGCCGAGTCACGCCACGCCGGGTTGTACTTGAAGCTCGCGGACAAACGCGGCGAGCGTGTGCAGGAGCGGCTCGCGGAGCTGGCAGCGGTCGAAGCGGACCTCGCGGTCGGCCCGGATCCGGAGTTCCGGTTCCACTCGGGAACGCCGGTGGGAAGTGGGTAGTGGCTGGTGGCTAGTGGCTGGCAGGAAGCCGACTGTGTCGGCGCGCGGCATCGCCGCTGATGACCAGCCACCAGCCACTAGCCACTGGACACTAGTTGCGTGCAAGAGCACGCAACTCGAATCCATCGTCCCGCCACTCCAGCACGCTGCCCTGCGTGTACCAGTCGCCGAGCACGATCCGTCGCGCCGGCTCGCCGTTGAGTTCGAAGCGGTGGATCGCGGGTCGATGCGTGTGGCCGTGCACCAGGGTGCGGACGCGGGCCCGTCGCATCGTGTCGATCACCGCTGCCGGCGTGACGTCCATGATGTCCGCCGCGGTGCTTCCCACGTGCATCCGGCTGCCGGCCCGCAGCTTGCGTCCGAGGCCGCGCCGCGCGCCGAGCGGCAGGTGCCGCAGGGCGAAGTTCACCGCCGGGTTGCGCAGGATCCGACGCAGGCGCTGGTAGTGCGTGTCGGCCGTGCAGAGCACGTCACCGTGCATCAGCAGCACGCGCTCGCCGTGGAGGTCGACGACGGTGCCGTCCGCGAGCAGCGTGCATCCAGTATCCGCGGCGAATCGACGCCCGACCAGGAAGTCGCGGTTGCCGTGCATGAAGTAGCAAGGGACGCCCGCAGTCGTCAGGCGTCGCAGTGCCGTCACGACCTCGCGAGCGGCCGGCTCGGGATCGTCGTCACCCAGCCAGGCCTCGAACAGGTCGCCGAGAATGTAGAGCGCGCGCGCATCACGGGCCGCCCCGTCGAGGAACGCCAGGAACTGACGCGCGATGGCGGGGGCCGTCGGATCGAGGTGCAGGTCCGAGATCAGCAGCGTCTTGTCGCGTCGTGCCGCGTTCACTGGGCGGCGGCGACCGGGCCGGAGACGACCTGCGCCGACTGGATCACGATCGGTTCGAGCGGCGCGTCGTCCGGAAACGCTCCTTGCTCACCGGTCGCGACACTCGCGATCTTGTCGACGACGTCCATACCCTCGACGACCCGACCGATCACGGCGTACCCCCAGCGGCTCGGGCCCGGGTCGAGCGCGAGGTTGTCGACGAGGTTCACGTAGAACTGCGAAGTCGCGCTGTGCGGGTCTTCCGTGCGCGCCATCGCCACGGTGCCGCGACGATTGCTGAGCCCGTTGCCGGACTCGTTGACCACGGCCGGCCGTGTCGGCTTCTCGGTGCCGTCCGGCAGGTAGCCGCCGCCCTGGACCACGAAATTGCCGATCACGCGATGGAAGATCGTGCCGTCGTAGTGCCGGTCGCGCGCGTACTGCACGACGTTGGCGACGCTGAGCGGGGCGCGGCTCGGGTCGAGTTCGACCGTGAACGCGCCGCGCGTCGTCTCGAATCGCACGCGCACCGGCCCCGATGTCGGCACGGGCAGGTCCTGCGCAGAGGCGGTCGAGGTCGCGAACAGGACCGCAGCGAGGGCGCACAGGTGCAGGCGGCGTGTAACCGATGCGAGGGAGCGTTGCATATCCGGGAAGTCCTCGTGCGACGTGCGCGGATGGTAAGCGGACGGCCGCTGCCGGGCCAGCCTTGCACGGCGGCGCGACGCCCTGATCCGGTAAGATGTGCGGCCAATGTCCGGAATCGCCCACACCACGCGCTTTGCGCCGAGCCCGACGGGCGCCTTGCACCTCGGCAACGCGCGTACTGCGCTGTTCAGCTGGCTCGTCGCGCGCGCGACGGGAGGACGGTTCGTCCTGCGCATCGAGGACACCGACGCCGAACGCAGCCATGAAGCGGCGCTCGAGCGACAGCTGGCGGAGCTGCGTTGGCTGGGACTCGACTGGGACGAGGGCCCGAACGTCGGCGGCGACCGCGGTCCGTACCGGCAGAGCGAGCGCGCGCCGATCCACGCCGAGGCGCTCGACACGTTGGCGACGCGGGCCCTGACGTACCCGTGCTTCTGCTCGCCCGAAGAGCTCGAATTCTCGCGCAAGGCGCAGCTCGCCGCGGGTCGGCCGCCGCGTTACGCGCGGACGTGCGCGAAACTGGATGCGGACGAGGCGCAGCGTCGCGTCGATGCGGGCCGGCGCCCGGCGATCCGTTTTCGCGTGCCGGACGGTCGGACGATCGAATTCATCGACCACGTGCACGGCCCCCAGCGCTTCCTGTCGGACGACATTGGCGATTTCGTGATTCGTCGTGCGGACGGCAGCGTGTCGTTCTTTCTCGGCAACGCGGTCGACGACTCCGCGATGGGCATCACGCTGGTCGTGCGCGGCGACGACCACCTCGCCAACACGCCGCGGCAACTGCTGCTTCTCGAGGCGTTGGGAATGCGGCGTCCCGAGTACGCGCACCTGCCGCTCGTGCTCGCGCCAGACGGCCGCCCGCTCTCGAAACGCGAGGGTGCGGCCAGCCTGAGCGACCTGCACGCACAAGGCTACCTGCCCGGGGCGATCCGCAACTACCTGGCACGGCTCGGCCATGCCTGCGGCACCGACGACTGGCTCGACGTCGAGGCGCTGTCGCGGCACTTCGACATCGCGCGCACGAGTCACTCCGCGGCACGCTTCGACGAGGCGCAGTTGCGCCACTGGCAGCGCGAGGCCGTCACGCACGCGAGCAACGACGAACTCGAGCGCTGGCTCGGTGCGCGGCTCGATGCACTGGGCGAGGAGCCGAAGCAGCAGGCGTTCGTGGCCGCGGTGCGCGGCAACGTGCTGCTGCCCAAGGACGCCGACGAGCTGGTCCGCGTCCTGACGGCGGACGTGCTCGTCGTCGAACCGGACGCCGCCGCGCAGATCGCCGAGGCGGGCGCGGACTTCTTCGAGCGTGCGCAGGCGCTCTTCGTCCAGTTCGAGGGCGAATTCAAGAACTGGACGCGCGCCGTGGCTGAGTCGACCGGACGCAAGGGCGCACGGCTGTTCATGCCGCTGCGATCGGCGTTGACCGGCACGACGCATGGCCCGGAGCTTGCCCCGCTGGTGGCATTGATGGGCGCGGAGCGCGCGCGTCATCGGCTCGCCGACGCGCAGGTGCGCGCCTCCGTACGCTGACCGCCCAACGTCGTCGACGACCGAACCCACCCATGCTGCAGATCCACAATTCGCTGACCGGACGCAAGGAGCCCTTCACTCCGCTCGAACCCGGCAAGGTCCGCATGTACGTCTGCGGCATCACGGTCTACGACTATTGCCACCTGGGCCACGCGCGCATGCTGATCGTGTTCGACGTCGTGCGTCGCCACCTGATCGCTTCCGGTTACGACGTCACGTTCGTCCGCAACATCACGGACATCGACGACAAGATCATCGCGCGGTCGGCTCAGAACGACGAACCGATGCAGGCGCTGACGGAGCGATTCATCCGCGCCTACCACGAGGACTGCGCGGCGCTCGGCGTGGGCCTGGGCGACCACGAGCCGCGCGCGACCGAATACGTCGCGCAGATCGTCGCGATGGTGCAGCGGCTCGTCGACAAGGAGTACGCGTACGCCGCGGACAACGGCGACGTGTACTACGCGGTCGCGAAGTTCGAGCCGTACGGGCAGCTCTCCGGCAAGCGACTGGCGGACCTGCGAGCCGGGGCGCGGGTCGAGGTCGACGAGGCCAAGCGCGATCCGCTCGACTTCGTGCTGTGGAAGGCGGCGAAGCCCGGCGAGCCCGCGTGGGAGTCACCGTGGGGGCCGGGCCGGCCCGGCTGGCACATCGAGTGCTCGGCGATGTCGGTCGAGCTGCTCGGGCCGCACTTCGACATCCACGGCGGTGGCATGGACCTCAAGTTCCCGCACCACGAAAACGAGATCGCTCAGACCTGCGCGGCCTGCGATTCGCCGTTCGTCAACGTCTGGATGCACAACGGCTTCGTGCGCGTCGACGACGAGAAGATGTCGAAGTCGCTCGGCAACTTCTTCACCGTGCGCGAGGTGCTCGAGTGGGTCCGCGACCCCGAGGTCGTGCGCTACATGATGGTCAACAGTCAATACCGCGGACCGATCAACTACTCGCCGGAGAGCCTGGACCAGGCTGACGCCGCGCTGGAGCGGCTGTATACGTCCCTGCTTGGTGTCACGCCGGCGCCTGCCGGTCAAAAGACCGCCGCGACCGAGCGCTTCCAGGCCGCAATGGACGACGACTTCAATACGCCGATCGCCGTGGCGGAACTGCAGGCGCTCGCGCGCGAAATAAATACGGCCAAGGCCGCGGGCAACCACGAGAAGGCAGGGCAGCGCGCCGCGGAGTTGAGAGCGCTCGGTGCACGGCTCGGGCTGCTTGGCCTGGAGCCAGAGGTATTTCGGCGCAAACAAGCGGCGAA
>JAJTCR010000086.1 GCA_021325695.1 Steroidobacteraceae bacterium
GACGCGGAGGCCGCGATCGTGCTCGCCAAGGTGCCTGCCTACGATACGACCGAGGGTCGCCGGACGATCATGGCGATGGTCCGGGTCGCCGACCTGACCCGCAACGGCTTCGTGAACGGCGACCTCTCGACGGTGATGAGCCCCCGCACCGTGATCGCGTGGGCGGAAAACGCGCAGATCTTCGCCGACCTCGGGCTCGCCTTCCGCGTGACGTTCCTGAACAAGTGCGACGAGCTGGAGCGACCGACCGTCGCCGAGTTCTACCAGCGGGCGTTCGGTGCGGAGTTGCCCGAGACGATCACGCACGTGAAGGTCGTTTGAGCGTCCGCACGCCACGCCAGCCTCCGGTGGACGCGGCGCTCGAGCGTGCGCAGCGTGCCGTCGCGCAGGCGACGCGGGCGCTCGCCGGGGCGAAAAACCTCGAAGTCACGTTCGGTCCGCCCCAGCCGGCCACGGCGAAGGGCCCGGTGCGATTGCCGTCGTTTCGGCTGCCGCTCGACACGAGCCAGGCCGCGCGGGTGCGCGGGCACGCCGATCACGCCGCGCTGCGTCACGCCTACCACGACGCGTCGCTGCACGATCGATTTCGACCGAGCGGCACGCGTGCGCGCGACATCTACGACGCGCTCGAGGACGTGCGCTGCCAGTCGCTCGGGGCGCGCGTCCTGCCCGGCGTGGCCGCGAACCTGGCCGCCGTGCTGGACGAGACATTCGTCCGCAAGCCTGGCGCCACGTCGCTCGGGGCGAGGCCGGCGCCCATGGTGCAGGCCCTGGCCTTGCTGCTGCGCGAGCACCTCACCGGGCTGTCGTCTCCCGTGGGGGCGACCGAGCTGATGCTCCAGTGGCGCAAGGACCTCGCGCAGCGCGCGGGTCCGCACTTCACGGGACTGGCCGTCGTCGTCGAGGACCAGCGTCGGTTCGCGTTCGGGCTGCACGAGCTCGTGCGGGATCTCGACCTCGGCCACGAACTCGGTGTGGCCGGGGAGCGGCAACGCGCCGCGCTTGCAAAAAGTCTCGACACGGGAGCCGCGCCGGACGTGTCGTCCCGACTACGGTCGGAAAATCCGCTGGTCGAGCAGGCGGCGGTCCCGCTCGAGCAGGACGCGCCGGACGTCGACAGCGGACAGCATGTCGGCTCGCGGTACGGCCAAGGCGACGACACGGAACGGCAGGCCGAGCAGGAGCCGCGCGGGTCACGCCTGCAGCGCGAGCCGACGCACGACGACTCGGACCACCCCAACCGCCACTACAAGGTATTCACGCGCGCCCACGACGAGGTCGTCGATGCGCGTGTGCTGTGCGCGGACGACGAGCTCACGCGACTGCGCGCGGACCTCGACGGGCAGTCGCGAGCGCTGCAGCCGGCCGTGACGCGCCTCGCCGTGCGACTCGAGCGGCTGCTGCTGGCGCGCCAGACACGGCGATGGCAATTCGACCTGGAGGAGGGTGCGCTCGACGCGGCCCGGCTCGCGCGCGTCGTGACGGACCCGCTCGCGCCCCTCGCGTTCCGGGACGAGACCGAGGCCGATTTCAAGGACACGGTGGTGAGCCTGTTGCTCGACAACTCCGGTTCGATGCGAGGCCGGCCGATCATGGTCGCCGCGCTGTGTGCCGACGTGCTCGCACGCACGCTCGAGCGCTGCGCCGTCAAGGTCGAGCTCCTCGGATTCACGACCCGCGAGTGGAGCGGGGGTCGCTCGCGCGAGGACTGGCTTGCAGGCGGGCGGCCGACGGGACCGGGGCGGCTGAGCGACGTGCGGTACATCGTCTACAAGCCGGCCGAGGTGCCGTACCGCCGCGCGCGCCGCAACCTCGCGGCCATGCTGCGCGAAGACCTGCTCAAGGACAACATCGACGGAGAGGCCCTGCTCTGGGCGCACGATCGGCTGTTGCGACGGCCGGAGCAGCGTCGGATCCTCATGGTGATTTCCGACGGCGTGCCGCTCGACGAGGCGACGTTGTCCGCCAATCCCGGCGGCTACCTCGAGCAGCACCTGCGCAACGTCGTGAAGTGGATCGAGGCCCGCTCCGGCGTCGAACTGGTCGCGATCGGGATCGGCCACGACGTGACCGACTTCTACGAACGGGCCGTGGCGATCCCCAACGTGGACGAACTCGGCAACGCTATGATCGAGCAACTGGCCGACCTCTTCACCGAGGACCCGAAGCGACGCAAGGCTGCAGGCGCAAGGGACTACCCGACCCGGAGGAGATTCAAATGACTGCGGACGACGACGAGACCCACCGCGGTTCGTGCCTGTGTGGCGAGACCGTGTTCGAGGTGCATGGCCCGCTCTCCGACGTCGTGACGTGCCACTGCACGCAGTGTCGCAAGCAGACCGGACATTACTGGGCGTCGGCTACCGCGCAAACGCAGCATTTACGGCTGCTCGCGGACTCGCACGTGCGCTGGTACCGGTCGTCGGGCACCGCCCGTCGCGCATTCTGCGCGAAGTGCGGCTCGACCCTGTTCTGGCAGGCCGACGCCAAACCCGCAGAAATCTCCATCGCCGCGGGTGTGCTGGATGGAGCGACGGGGCTGCGGACCGTGGGCCACATTTTCTGTGCCGACAAGGGCGACTACTACGAGATCCCGCAGGAAGGATATCGGCGGGCGCAGTGGGGCTGACGGGCGGGCGCACGGAACGACCCTGAGATTTCGAGACGGAGCCGAACACGGTGCGGAACAAGATCGACCTGCGCAAATTGCCGCCGCTCAATGCGCTGAAGGGGTTCGAGGCCACGACGCGTCGCGAGAGCGTGCGCGAGGCGGCCGACGAACTGTGCCTGACGCATCCGGCGGTGAGCTATCAGATCCAGGTGCTCGAACAGGACCTCGGCGTGGCACTGTTCTCCCGGAGCGGCCGGTCGCTCGTGCCGACCGAGGAAGGCCGCATGCTGTACCGGCACGTGCGCCAGGCCCTGGAAACCCTGATCGAAGGGACGGAAGCGGTGCGCCGGACCCGGGCGGGAACGCCGTTGCGGGTGCAGACGTACGTGACGGCATCGATCCGCTGGCTCGCCCGACGACTGCCCGAGTTCGTCGCGCAGCATCCGGACGTGCGCGTGCAGCTGAGTACCTGTGCGTTCGAGTGGGATTTCGACGAGTCGAGCTCCGACGTGGGCCTCGTGTACTGCGCGGAACCGCCCGGCCCGGCCTATCACTGGGCGCCGCTGTTCGAGTACGTGCTCACGCCGGTCTGCAGTCCGGCGCTCGCCTCGCACCTCGGTTCGCAGCCGGATCCCGCGGACCTGCTGCGGCTGCCGCTGATCCAGATCTACAGCGAGCAACACAACTGGGACGTGTGGTTCGAGGCGGCAGGCCAGGAGTACGCGGCACAGTCCTCGATCGTCGTCGACACGCTCGCCGTCGCACTCGAGATCGCGCTCGAGGGTCGCGGCGTCGCGCTCGCCAACGGTCCCTTCGTGGACGACGACCTTGCCGCGGGACGCCTCGTGCGGCCGGTGCGACACCAGGTGACGTGTCCCGGCGCGTGGGGCGTGATCTGCCGTACCGACGCGCTCGAGAACGCACGCGTGCGCACGTTCGTCGACTGGCTCGTCGCGCAGAAGTAGCGACCGCGCCGCGGCGACGCGCGAGTGCAGCCGATGCCAGGACACGATGCCGATGGCGCGGGTGCGCCCGGCCGCCCGATCGGGCTCGTCGTGATGCTGTCGCTCGCGTTGATGATCAACTACATCGATCGCGGCAGCATCGCCACGGCCGCGCCCCTGCTGGTCGCAGAACTCGCGCTCACGCCGGGGGAAATGGGGTGGGTGCTCGCGGTGTTCTATTGGGCCTACGCGCCGATGCAGCCGGTCATGGGCTGGTTCGCCGACCGCATCGGGCCCGCGATCGTGCTCGCCGGGGGCCTCGCGCTCTGGAGCGTTGCGACGGCCGCCACGGGTCTCGTGTTCGGGCTGGCGTCGCTGGTCGTCCTGCGGCTGTTGATGGGGGTCGGGGAAGCCGCGTTCTATCCAAGTGCGTTGAGCCTGCTCGCGCGCAACGTGCCGCCCACACAGCGTGCCCGCGCGACGGCGACGATGCAGTTCGGCGCGGTGATCGGGCCGGCGCTCGGCACGCTCGTCGGCGGCGTGATCATGCAGACCCACGGCTGGCGTGCGATGTTCGTCGTGATGGGCCTGCTGTCGCTCACGTGGCTCGCGTTCTGGCGGCGACGGTTGCGAGCAGACCGACTGCAACCTGCGACGCATCGACCGTCCGAGGTGGCGACGGTCGCGCAGTCGAGGATCGGTGATCCACCGTATTGGCTGATCCTGCGCCAGCGCGCGCTCTGGGGCGGCATGCTGGGCACGTTCTGTTCGAACTACGCGTTCTATTTCGTCTTTTCGTGGCTGCCGCTGTACCTCTTCACCGAGCGCGGCCTCTCGATCACGACCATGACGCTCGCGACGACCGCGTTCTACGTCGCCGACGCGACCAGCATCCTGCTGGCCGGCTACCTGCTCGACACGTGGATCAAGCGCGGGGCCAGCTTCGATCGTGCGTACAAGACCGCGCTGGTGCTGAGTGCGGGCGGCGTAGGGGTGTGCCTGCTCGGCAGCACGCTGGTGACGGGAGTGGTCGCGGCGTTCGCCTTGCTGCTGCTCACCGGCGTGATGGACGGCTTCAACAGCCCGTCGAACCCTTCCGTCACGCAGACTTTCGCAGGTCCGCTCGCCACGGGTCGCTGGATGGGCCTGCAGAACGCCGTCGGCAACGTCGCAGGCATGACTGCACCGGTCGTCACCGGATACCTCGTGCAGCAGAGCGGGCACTACACTTCGTCGATGGTCGTCGCGGGGTGCGTCGCGCTCGGTGGGGTGATCGCCTGGCTGGTCGTCGTGCCGGAGGTCCGGCCGATCGACTGGCGCGCGGAGCTCGACCGTCCCGGACGCGGCGCACGACACGGTTGACGCGACGGGGCAGGCGCATGCAGCTCGGAAAGGTCGTTCACGAACCGGCGCGGGACGTCGAAGTCATCCACGAGACCGAAGTGCTCGTGGTCGGCAGCGGCCCGGGCGGTCTCGCCGCGGCTCTCGCGTGCGCCCGCGCCGGCGTGGCGACGACCCTGGTGGAACGCTACGGCTGCTTCGGCGGCAACATCACCCAGGTCGGTGTCGAAGGGTTCGCCTGGTACCGCCACGAGAAGACCGTCGACAGCGAGGGGATCGGCATCGAGTTCGAGCAGCGCGCGAGAGCCATGGGCGCGACGACGCCGGAACCGCAGTCGACGAGCCACGCGCTCGACGCGGAAATGTTCAAGCACGTCGCCGACGTGCTGGTGCAGGAGGCCGGCATCACGCCGATGCTGCATCGGACGTTCGTCGCGCCGATCGTGCGTGACGGCGCGATCGTGGGCGTGATCACCGAGAGCAAGGCTGGACGCGAAGCGATCCTCGCGCGGCGTGTCGTCGATGCGAGCGGGGATGCCGACGTCGCCGCCCGGGCCGGTGCGGGGGTCCGCAAGACGGCGCCGGAAGAGATGATGTCCGTGTCGGTCATGTTCTCGATGACCGGCGTGAACAAGCGGCGCTTTCTCGACGCGGTGAAGGCCGACCCGCAGACCTACCACGACTGGAAGGGCGGCGGTGAATGGCACATCGAGACGAGCGGCAAGGAAGACGCACTGTTCTCGCCGTTCCTGCGCAAACCCTTCAAGCAGGCGGTCACGGCCGGCATCATCCCGGCGTCGCTCGCGACGATCGCCGGGACCTGGGGCGCGGTGAGCGACCAGGGCGACCTGACCTACCTGAACCTGATCCACCTGGCCGCCGACGGCACCGACCCGGACGAGCTCACGCACGCCGAGATGGAAGGCCGGCATCAGGCCGTTCACGCGGTGAACGCCCTGCGGCACTTCATGCCGGGCTGCGAACAGGCCAAACTGCGCAACTTCGGCATGACCCTGGGCGTGCGCGACACGCGCAAGATCGACGCGCTCTACGATCTGACGGCACGCGACGTCCGCGAACAGGGCCGCTTCGACGACTCGATCGGCATATTCCCGGAATTCATCGACGGCTACGGCTTGTTGATCCTGCCGACCACGGGGCGTTACTTCCACGTGCCATACCGTTCGCTCGTGCCGCGGGGCGTCGCGAACCTGATCGTCGCGGGCCGGATCATCGGCGGGGACAAGGTTTCGCACGCGGCGGTGCGCAACATGATGTGCTGCGCCGTGAGCGGGCAGGGCGCCGGCACCGCAGCGGCGATCGCGGTCAAGACCGCTCGATCGTTCGACGACCTCGACGTGACCCAGGTGCAGGCCGAACTGCGCCGGCAGGGTGCGCGCATTGCCTGAGGCGCACAGGCCGGGCACGATGCGCGACCGATGAACCGGCATTACGACTTCCTGATCGTCGGCGGCGGCTCGGCCGGGTGCGCGCTCGCCAATCGCCTGAGCGAAAA
>JAJTCR010000087.1 GCA_021325695.1 Steroidobacteraceae bacterium
GCTGGCCGAGGCCGGTGCCACCGCCCGTGACCAGGGCGCGCTTGCCCGAGAGGTCGAAGATCCGTGCTGTCGTCATGCGTCCCCCGCCGCCGCTGGCCAAGGTTGTCAAATGCCCTGCGACGCGCGTATCTTATCCACTCCCGACCGTCTGGTCGAACGAATATTGTGGAGCTCGGTGGGCGACGTGCGCAGCAGGGCGATCGACGATGCGCTGTTCGACTGGCCTGCGCCAGACCCGGCCTTGAAGGCCTCGCGGTGCCGGCATTGCGGCGCCCACGCGTTTCCCGCCATGGAGAGCTGCCGCAACTGCGGCGGCACCGAAGTCGAGGCCGTCGAGCTGCCGCGACGCGGCACGCTGTGGACCTGGACCGTCCAGCGTTTCCTGCCGAAACCGCCCTACCGCAGCCTGCAGACCGAGACGACGTTCGAGCCGTTCGGCGTCGGCCACGTCGAGCTGCCGGGTACGCTGCGGATCGAAACGCGCCTGCTCGAGCAAGACCCGGCACGGCTGCGGATCGGTGCGCCCGTCGAGCTCGCGTTCTACACGCAGTACGTCGAGACGGACGGCACCGAGGTCGTCAACTACGCCTTCCGGATGGCCTGAGGGGGGACGCATGCGGGCAGCGATCGTCGGCATCGGCATCCATCCCTTCGGTCGCACGCCGGGCGTCAGCGGATTGCAGCAGGGCGCCGTCGCCGCGCGTCGCGCCCTCGCGGACGCCGGCGTGCGCTGGCAGGACATGCAGTTTGCCTACGGCGGCAGCTATTCGGCCGGAAACGCCGACGCGCTCGGCAACGAACTCGGCCTGACCGGCATCCCGTTCATCAACGTGCTGAACGGCTGTGCGACCGGCGGCAGCGCGCTGGTCGCGGCCTGCCAGGCGATCACGTCCGGCGCGGCCGACCTCGGCCTGGTCGTCGGTTTCGACAAGCACGACCGCGGCGCCTTCAACGCGCAGCCCGCCGAGGACGGGCTCGGCGACTGGTCCGGCGAAGCCGGGTTCATGGTCACCACGCAGTTCTTCGCCATGAAGCTGCGGCGCTACATGCACGACCACGGAATCCACGCGGACAGCCTCGTGCGCGTCGCGGAAAAGGCGTACGCCAACGGCGCGCTCAACCCGAACGCCTGGCGGCGCACGCCGATCGGCTTCGACGAGATCCAGCGCTCGACGATGGTCAACGATCCGCTCACCAAGTACATGTTCTGCTCCCCCGCCGAGGGTGGCGTCGCGCTCGTCGTCTGTCGCGAAGACCGCGCGAAGCGTTACACGCCGACGCCGATCTATGTCAGCGCGGCGGCGATGCGCACGCGTCGCGCCGGTGCGTTCGAGGTCTACGGCACCTCGGTGTCGCTCGACGATGCCCCGAACGCGACGGCCCTGGCCTCGCGGGCCGCCTACGAAATGGCCGGCCTTGGACCGGCGGACGTACACGTCGCGTCCATCCAGGACACCGAGTCCGGCGCCGAGTTGATGCACATGGCCGAAAACGGCTTCTGCGAACACGGCGAGCAGGACGACCTGCTCGCGCGCGGCGCGACGCGCATCGACGGACGCCTGCCGATCAACACCGACGGCGGGTGCCTGGCCAACGGCGAACCGATCGGCGCCTCCGGTCTGCGCCAGGTCCACGAGATCGTGCTGCAACTCCGCGGAGCCGCGGGCGCCCGCCAGGTGCAGCGTCCGCTCATGACGGGCTACACGCACGTGTACGGCGCTCCTGGCGTCAGCGCCGTCACGGTCCTGCAGAAATGAGCACGCGATCGGCGCTCCCGATCCCTGCCTGACGCACCGACATGGGCTTCGACCTCGACGAACGACTCCTGCTCGAGCGCACCCTCGGCGACTTCCTGGGCGACGCGTGCTCGCTCGAGCGTCGACGCGCCGCGCTCGCCGCCGACGAGCCCTTCGACGAGCGCAACTGGCGAACGCTGGCCGAGATGGGTGCGCTGGCCTTGCCGATCGCCGAATCGGACGGCGGCCTCGGGGGCGGCGTGGCGGACCTGATGGCGGTGGCCCGGCTGCTGGGATCGGCCCTCTCGACCGAACCCTACCTGACCTGCGCCGTCCTGCCGGCGCGGTTGCTCGCGAACTTCCCCGGCAACGGCCGGCGGTCGGACTGGCTGCAGCGGCTTGCCGCCGGCGAGGCGCTCTTCGGCTTTGCGCACCTCGAGCGCGGCGCGGCCGGGACCGATACGTTGCCCGCGGCCCGCCTGCATGCGAGCAGCACTGGACTGCGACTCAACGGTCGCAAGCTGCACGTTCCGCTCGCGCGCGTGCTGGCAGGCTTCATCGTCTCGGCCATCACCGATGACGGGAACACGGTGTTGTGCCTCGTGCCCGCGGATGCGGGTGCGATCCGCATACGTTCCTATCGACTCGTCGATGCGCAACTGGCCGGCGAAGTCGCCTTCGACGATGTCCCGCTCCGGACCGAAGACGTGCTGTGGACCGACGTCGATCGTGTCCTCCGGGAGGCGCTCGAGCTCGCGGCGGCCGTCGCGGCGGCGGATTCCGTCGGGTGCATGCAGCAGTTGACCGAACGAACGGCGCAGTACCTCAACGACCGCCGTCAGTTCGGCCAGCCGATTGGCCGCTTCCAGGCCCTCAAGCACCGGCTGGTCGATGCCTACGCCGCGCTCGAGCAGGCCTCGGCGTTGCTGGGGACAGTCGGTCTCGAGCGCGCCCCGGGCTGGTCCGCGCGTGTCGCGGCCGCCAAGGCTTTCGTGGACCGCCAGGGAATTCGCGTCGGCCACGAGGCCGTGCAGATGCACGGGGCGATGGGGCTGACCGACGAACTCGCGATCAGCCACTACCACAAACGCATCGTGTGCAACGCGGGTCTCCACGGTGGCCCCGACGCGCAGCTGCACAGGGTGTGGCGCGACTGGCCAGTCGCCGATCCGCACGCGCCGAGCGCCGCGCTGCCATTCGCCGAGTCGCTGGGCCGCGAGGAACTCGCGTTCCAGCAGGAAGTGCAGGCGTTCCTGGCAAGCGATCTCGACCGCGGGACGCGCCTCGCCACGCGTCGCCTGACCTGCACGTTCCTCGAACGCGACGTGACCGACGCCTGGCAGGCGCGTTTGCACCGGCGCGGGTGGCTTGCCCCGCTGTGGCCCCGCGAGCACGGCGGCACGGGCTGGACTGCGGTCCAGCGCTTCCTCTTCGAATACGAGTGCGCGCTCGCGGGCGCGCCCGAGCGCATCCCGATGGGCCTGCGCTACGTCGGCCCGATCGTCGCGCAGTACGGCTCGGACTGGCAGAAGCAGTATTTCCTGCCGCGAATCCTCAGCGGCGAGCACTACTGGGCGCAGGGCTTCTCGGAGCCCGGCGCGGGGTCGGACCTCGCCGCGGTCCGGACGACGGCCGTGATCGACGGCGAGCACTATCTCGTCAACGGCACCAAGATCTGGACCACCAACGCACACTTCGCCGACTGGATCTTCTGCCTCGTGCGTACGAGCGCCACGGGCAAGCCGCAGGAGGGCATCAGTTTCCTGCTCGTCGACCTGCGCAGCCCCGGCATCCGCATCGAGCCGATCACGCTGCTGGCCGGCGATCACGAGGTCAACCAGGTGTTCTTCGACGACGTGCGCGTGCCGCGCCAGAACCTGGTCGGGGAGGCGGGGCGCGGCTGGCAGTACGCCAAGTTCCTGCTCGAGCTGGAACGTGGCGGTACGCTGCTCTGCGGTCGTGTCCGCGCGGAGTTCAATGCGATCAAGGAACACGTCGCCGGACCCCGCAAGCACCTGCTCGAGCAGGACACCTGGCGGCGACGGTTCGCGGAGCTCGAGGTGCGCCTGATGGCGCTCGAAGCCTTCGAGTTCCGCACGGCGCGCGCGTCGACCGACGCGACGGACCCCGGCGTCGGCGGCTCGGTCATCAAGCTGGTGTCGTCCGAGCTGCACCAGGACGTCACGCAGTTCGGCGTCGAAGTCGCCGGCGTCGCCGCGCTCGAACTCGAGTCAGCGCGACCGCTCGGCTCGCCGGAGCAGCTCGGGTACCCGGGCCCCGACCTCGACCTGGTCGCGATGCCACGCTACCTCAACACGCGCGCGACGACGATCTACGCGGGGTCGAGCGAGATCCAGCGCGAGATCATCGCGAAACACGTGCTCGGGTTCAGGCCCTGATGCAGGACGACACCAGAAACCCGGACGAAGCCACGCCGGCACCCGCCGACGCGCGTCGCAAGTACCTGGGCGACGTGGGCGCGGTGCACCGCGGCATGGAACTCGACGCGCAACGCCTCACGGGCTACCTCGAAGCGGCGATCAAGGGCTTCCGTGGTCCGCTCGCCGTGCAGCAGTTCGACGGCGGACAGTCGAACCCGACCTACCTGCTGCACACGCCGGCGGCGAAGTTCGTGCTGCGCCGCCGTCCGCCCGGCGTGCTGCTCGAATCGGCGCACCAGGTGCACCGCGAATTCCGCGTGATGTCGGCGCTCCACGGCGCGGGCTTTCCCGTGCCGGAGCCCGTGGCCATGTGCTTCGACGAGGAAGTGATCGGCTCGCAGTTCTACGTCATGCGGTTCGTGGCCGGCAGGATCTTCTGCGATTGCCGCATGCCCGACCTGTCAGCCGATGAACGCGCGACGGTGTTCGACTCGGTGAACGAGACACTGGCCCGGTTGCACACGCTCGACCCGCAGGGTCTCGGACTCGGCGATTTCGGCCGGCCGGGCAACTACTTCGCGCGCCAGGTCGCGCGCTGGAGCCGGCAATACGAGGGCTCCCGCACCGACGACATCGGCGAGATGGACAAGCTCGTCGCCTGGCTGCCCGCGGCCGTGCCGTCGGACGACGGCAGGGTCGGCGTGATCCACGGCGACTTTTCGTTCCACAACGTCATGATCGACCCAGGGACCGGCCGTGTCGCTGCGGTGATCGACTGGGAGCTGTCGACGCTGGGCCATCCGATGGGCGACCTGAGTTATCACCTGATGGAATGGTATCGACCCGACGGTGTCGACGTGCGCGGCACGCTGCGCGGAGCGAACCTGGCCGCGCTCGGCATTCCCACGCTGGAGCAATACGCGGCACGGTACGCGGAGCGCACCGGCTTCGACGTGCACGGCATCGCGCCGTTCTACCGCGCGTTCAACCTGTTCCGCGTCGCCGCGATCCTGCAGGGCGTCGCCCATCGAGCGACGCAGGGCAACGCGGCCGCCAGCAACGCGCTCGAGGTCGGGCGGCTGGTCAGGCCGCTCGCGATCGCGGCCTGGCGCGAAGCGCAGGAGGCCGGCGCCACCTGAGCCCGCGCGTCCGGCGGAGTGCTCAGCGCGGTTCGAGCCCGTTGCTGAAGATGTCCCAGCACTTCGCCGCCAGCACCTCGGGCGCGGGGTCCTTGTGCGGCCGGTACCACTGGTACGCCCAGTTGCAGATGCCGAACAGGCAGTGTGCCGTCAGCGCAGGATCGGCCTTGCGCACGGTGCCGTCCGCCATGGCCTTCTTGATCACGCCGGTGATCAGTGCCACGTACTCGTCGCGCTTGACGGCGATCGCTGCGCGCTGATCCGGGTCGAGTTCGCGGAAGTGCTCGAAGAACGCCCGGACATAGCCGGGATAGTCGTGCAGCAGCTTGAAGACGTCGTCGACGACGCCTCTGAGCACGGCCATCGCATCGGCGCCGGTCTCGAGCCGCGCATCCGTGTTCCTGCGCAACGTGCCGATGAACAGCTCGTGCAGCATGAACAGGATCTCGTCCTTGCCGGAGATGTAGTGATACAGCGTCGGCTTCTTGAGCCCCGCGGCCTCGGCGATCATGGACATGTTGACGCCGTGGTAGCCGACCCTGTCGAACAGCCGCGCCGCACCGCGCAGGATTTCGCGCTTGCGCCGCAGGGTCTGCTCGACGTCGACCTTGGGCCCGCGCTTGCCGGGTACCTTCGGCGAGGCAGCTTCCTGGCGCGTATCGTCCGACGGACGCCGCGCGATGCGCGCCGCGTTCCGGGCCGGCCCGGGCTTCACTGATCCTTTCGAGGCAACTCTGCTCACACCACTCTCCCTCGCACTTGCGCGATTCTAACAGCCCTGCGTTAGGCGCCCGCGGCGTTCACAGGCGCCGCCCGACGCGTTGCGCCTCGAACACCGCGAAGCTCATGCGTCGCGGCGTGATGCAATCACCGACCCGATGTATTTCGGCGATGCCCGCCTGCCGTAATGCCGACTCCGGCGCCGGCGCGGCGACACGCCCGGTCTGCACCACGACGAGACCGCACGCAACGACGTCCTCCTCGCCCGACGTGAGGTTCACGATCCTCACGCCCCCGTCCTCGAGACCGTCGAGCGCCGACAGCACGCGGTACGCGGCGTTGCCGCCGCCGAGACGAGCCAGCATCGGCGCGACGCTCTCGTGCGGAATCATGTGGCCGACGCCGGCGGAGGGCGTGACGA
>JAJTCR010000088.1 GCA_021325695.1 Steroidobacteraceae bacterium
GTCCTGCACGAACTGGTCGGGCCCGATGCAGCGCAGGTAATCGAGCTCTCCCGGCCCAGCCCCGTGCGGTTCACAGCGCGGATCCGACGTGAAGCCCCGCATCGGCCGGGCACCCTCGGGGAGATCCTCGAGCCACGCACCGGTCGGGTTCACGAAGTGACCTTGCACGTCGAAGACGAACTCGTTGCCCGCGACGGCGGCCCGTGCGACCGACTCTTCGAGCGCTGCGAGCCTGGGGACGTCGAAGAAACCACCGGTGCGTCCCGCCTTGGCGTACGCGTCGTTCATGCCGAGCAGCGACGTCGCAGCGCCGCAGGCCGAGACCAGGAATTGCCGTCGTTCGAGCCCGAGCCGCCGCGCGTTGGCGGTGGCCGTCTGCATCGCGGCGTGCGTGGCCTCGCGATGCATCGGCTCGAGTGGAATGGGCGCGTACTCGCCGTTCGTGGCCGTGTCGAGCTTGACCGGCAGACGACGGCCGTCGGGATCGTTGCGGAACCTCATGGCACATCCTCCCTGCGGCGAGTGGCCGATGATCGTCCGGTGGGGCGGCGTCGGCAAGCCCACCCTGCTGCAGTACGTCATTGACGTACCTACGTCAGCGGCGCACAGTGGTCGTCGATTCGAGTCCTCGCCGGGCAGCATCCATGACGATCGATCGCGAAACCTACGAGGTCTTGCTCGACACGGCCCGAGTGCTGCGGCGCAAGCGCCGCGACCGTGTCGCACGACTGCTCGGCATCGGCAAGCCCGCGTCGCGCTCTTCGTCGTCTGAGAGCATCGACGCCCGCGCGATCCGGCTGCTTACGGGACTGTCGCAGGCGAAGTTCGCCGAACTGCTCGGCATCGAGCTTTCCACGCTGCGCAACTGGGAGCAAGGCCGTCGTCAACCAACCGGACCGGCCCAGGCGTTGCTTCGCGCGATCCGCAACAGTCCGGTCGAGGTGATCAAGGCCCTGACCGGCTGAGGAGTGTCCATGACTGGCCTTACACGTACAAGGGTTTCGGACGCCAGGGGCGCGGGACGAATGCTGCTCGACGCCTCCGTGGGCGTAGTGGACGTGGTCGAACGGATGCATCGCACCATTCAGCGTCGACCGGGGCCCCTGGGGGAGCCGATCGCGGAGGCGACCCGAGGCATCACGGGTTTCGTCTATCGCAGCATCCGCGGCACCATGCAGCTCGCCGCACGCGGGCTCGACGCATCGCTGGCGCCGCTGGAGCGGTTGCTACCCGACGCCGCGACCACGCCCGGTCGCGACGTGTACCTCTCCATCGTCAACGGCGTCTACGGCGACCACCTCGCCCGCACGGGCAATCCGCTGGCCATCGAGATGCGCCTGTTGCACGACGGCGTGACGCTCGACGCCTCCAGTCCGGCGTCACACTTCGCGTGTGCCGGGCGGCCCGCGCCGACCGGAAAGCTGCTGGTCTTCGTGCACGGCCTGTGCATGAGCGTCCAGCAGTGGTCCAACGAAGGCTACAGCCACGGCGCCGCGCTGGCCGACGCCTTCGGCTACACCCCGCTCTACCTGCGCTACAACAGCGGTTTGCACGTCGCGGACAACGGCAGGCTGTTCGCGGAACTGCTCGAGGCGCTGCTCGCCGGCTGGCCATGCGGGGTCGATGAACTCACGATCGTCGGCCACAGCATGGGAGGCCTGGTCGCACGCAGCGCCTGCCTGGCCGGTGGTGAACACGGGCACCGCTGGCCGGCGCAACTTCGGACCCTCGTATTCCTCGGCACGCCGCACCACGGCGCACCGCTCGAGCGCGGCGGGCACGGTCTCGACTACCTGCTGGACCTGAGTCCCTACTCCGCGCCGTTCACGCGGTTGGGCAGGGCCCGCAGCGCCGGCATCCGCGATCTGCGGCACGGCACGATCACGTCCGGACCGCACCGTGTCGTTCCATTGCCGAGCGGCGTGAACTGTTATGCGGTCGCGGCCTCGCTGGGCGCTCGAGCGAACATGCTCGCAGACCACGTGATCGGCGACGGCCTGGTGCCGCTCAACAGCGCGCTCGGTCGTCACGCAGACCCGAAGCGTTCCCTGCAGCTTCCCAGGGCCCATACCTGGGTCGGTTATCAGATGGGACACCTGGAGCTGCTGCACAGACCGGAGGTGTATGCCCAGCTGCGGTCGTGGCTGGCCACGCCTGCGGCATAAAAAGGCGCCGCACCACGGTCATCACCAAGTCAACCCTGCCAGGCACTGCTCAACCCATGTGCAGCCCACCGTTCAACGAGAAATCAGCACCGGTCGCAAATCCCGATTCGTCCGACGCGATCCACGCGACGATCGATGCAATCTCGTTGGGCTCGCCGAGGCGCTTGACTGGAATCGTGGCGACGATCTTCTCGAGCACCTCCGGCTTCACCGCGCGCACCATCTCCGTGGCGATGTAACCGGGCGAGACGGTGTTGACGGTGACGCCCTTCGCGGCCACTTCCTGCGCGAGCGCCATGGTGAACCCGTGGATGCCGGCCTTGGCCGTCGAGTAATTGGACTGGCCGAATTGCCCTTTCTGCCCGTTGACGGACGAAATGTTGATGATGCGGCCCCAGCCGCGATCCATCATGTCGTCGATCACCTGCTTCGTGACGTGAAACAGGCTGTTCAGATTCGTCTCGATGACCAGGTGCCAGTTCTCGGCGCTCATCTTGCGGAACATGCCGTCCCGCGTGATGCCGGCGTTGTTCACCAGCACGTCGATGGGCCCGTACTCGGCCTTCACGCGATCGAATGCTGCCTTGGTCGAGTCCCAATTGGACACGTCGCCCTCCGACGCGAAGACTTCGTTTCCTTCCTCCTTCATCTGGCGGACCCACTGGTCCTTGCGCTTGGAGCCTGGACCGCAGCCTGCCACGACGCGAAAACCGTCACGACAGAGTCGCCGGCTGATCGCCGTCCCGATGCCGCCCATTCCACCGGTCACATATGCCAGTCGTCCGTTACTTGCCATGGGTCAGTCTCCTGCGCCCGGGATGTGCGCCAGGGCCCACTATAGAGCCTGACGGCGGAACGGGAAGACCTGCTGGTGCGGCCTCCCGATTGCTGGCGCCGACGTCGAATCGCCGCGCATCCGCCCTTCTCGATCATTGCGAGCCCGCTTTCCTACAGCCGGACGCGGCGCACGACGGATGCAGCGCCGGCACGCACCGCCCGAATGTCGAATGCCGGTGCGACATGAGTTCGAAATGACGTGACGTTGCTGGTCAGCCTGGTCGAGGCTTCGGAGCGCGTGAGCGCTGCGTCTGCCCGCCTCGCCAAGGTGCGCGAGCTGGCGCAGTTTCTGCGCACCCTCGAGCCGTCCGAGGTTCCCATTGCAGTTCTGTACCTGTCCGGCGAGGTGCCCCAAGGTCGCTGTGGCATCGGCCCAACGGCGTTGCGGGCGGCCGATGAGACGGCACCGCCGAGCAGTGCGTCCCTGTCGCTGGCGGACGTGGATCGAAGACTCACGGACATCGCCGACCTGTGTGGCAAAGGTGTCGCCACGCGACGTGCGGGTGCGCTCGGCGAGCTTTTCGCCCAGGCGACCCGTCCCGAACGGCAGTTCCTCGCGCGAGTGCTGCTTGGCGAGCTTCGCCAGGGCGCACTCGCCGGCGTGATGGTCGACGCGATCGCGCAGGCGGCGGAGGTGCCCTTGGGCGAAGTGCGACGGGCGATGATGTACGCACCGCACATCGGCGCCGTGGCGCAGGCTGCCTTAAGCGGTGCGACCGGCAAGTTTGCACACTTCCAGCTCGAAGTCCTTTCGCCCGTAGCGCCGATGCTGGCGCAGACCGCGGCAGACCCGGGCGAGGCGCTCCGACAACTCGGCGGCGAGGCCGCATTCGAATGGAAGGTGGACGGCGCCCGCATCCAGGTCCACAAGTCCGGGGACACGGTGCGCATCTACAGCCGCAACCAGAACGAGGTCGACGCAGCCCTCCCCGAAATCGTCGACGTCGTGCGGACCCTGCCCGTGGACGAGTTGATCCTGGACGGTGAAGCCGTGGCGTTCGACGCAGCGGACCGACCACACCCCTTCCAGGTGACGATGCGCCGCTTCGGCCGCAAGCTCGACGTCGAGCGCCTGCGGGCTGAGCTGCCGATGCGCGCTTATTTCTTCGACTGCCTCCGTCACGGCCCCGACAGCCTCGCCGACCGGCCGACACGTGAGCGCATTCATGCGCTCGACGCCGCACTGCCGGAATCGCTGCGCATTCCCCGCTTGATCACGACTTCCGCAGCGGAGGCACAAGCCTTCTATGAGAGCGCCCTCGCCGCCGGACACGAAGGCGTCATGGCGAAGTCGCTGGACGCGCCCTACGAAGCTGGGAATCGCGGCGCCAGCTGGCTCAAGATCAAGCGTGCGCACACGCTCGACCTGGTGGTGCTCGCCGCGGAGTGGGGCAACGGTCGCCGCACCGGCAAGCTCTCGAACCTGCATCTCGGCGCACTCGACCCGGCAACCGGCGAGTACGTCATGCTCGGCAAGACGTTCAAGGGACTGACCGATCGGATGCTCGAGTGGCAGACGAAGGAATTCCTGGCCCGGGAAATCCGTCGCGACCACATGACGGTGTACGTGCGACCGGAGATCGTCGCCGAGGTCGCCTTCAGCGACCTGCAAGCGAGTCCGCGATACCCCGGCGGCCTTGCGCTGCGACTGGCGCGCGTCAAGCGCTATCGCGACGACAAGACAGCGGACCAGGCGGACACGATGGATGCCGTGCGACGCATCTACGAGTCGCAGGGTGCCGCCTGAGGAGACCGCGTGCAGCCCCCGGTGGAACCGATGCTCGCCAAACTCGCCGATGAACTGCCCGTCGGCGATTACCTGTACGAACCGAAGTGGGACGGGTTCCGGGCGATCGTGTTCCGTGGCAAGGACGACGTGTACATCCAGAGCCGCGATTCGCGGCCGCTCGATCGGTACTTCCCCGAGCTGCACGACGCGCTGCTCGAACGCCTGCCGACGGAATGCGTGGTCGACGGCGAGATCGTGATCGCGACGCCGCGCGGGCTCGACTTCGATACCCTGCAGCTGCGGCTGCACCCGGCGGCCTCGCGCGTCGAGAAGCTCGCCAGGCAAACGCCGTCGTCGTTCGTCGCCTTCGACGTGCTGGCGATGGGGAACCGCGATCTGATGGATACCCCGCAGGCAGAGCGTCGCGCCGCCCTCGAGACGCTGCTTGCAAAGGTGAAGCCACCGGTGCATCTCACCCCCGTGACCCGTGACCGCACGGTCGCCCTCGATTGGCTGACGCGCTTCGAAGGCGCCGGCCTGGACGGCGTGATCGCCAAGCCGCGGTCGGGCATCTATCTGCCGGGCAAGCGCGCGATGATCAAGGTCAAGCACGTGCGCACGGCCGAGTGCGTCGTGGCTGGATTTCGCTGGTACAGGAGCGGCCAGGACGCCGTGGGCTCGCTGCTGCTCGGGCTGTACGACGACAGCGGTGTGCTGCAGCACGTCGGCGTCGCCTCTTCCTTTACGATGTCGATGCGCACGCAACTCGTCAAAGAGCTGGCCCCGCTCCGGAAGAAGGCGATGGACGACCATCCCTGGCGTGAGTGGGCGAGCGCCGCTGCCGAGTCGAGCCGCATGCCTGGCGGGCAAAGCCGCTGGAGTGCGGGCAAGGACCTGTCGTGGGAACCGCTGCGGATCGAGCGCGTCTGCGAAGTGAAATACGATCACATGCAGGGCGATCGCTTCCGTCACGCAGCGATCTTCCTGCGCTGGCGACCGGACAAGCGACCGCGGGATTGCCGGTACGACCAGCTCGAAGTGACGAAGCCCTACGAGCTCGAGCGAATCTTTTCGTCGGGGTCGAGCGGCTCCTGAGCAGGCCTGAGATTCTCGGGCACGTGCTCGAGATTCACGCGGATCCGCGTCCAGGTGCTGTAGCGTCCGCGCATCGCGTCGACCAGCACGTCCGCCGGCTCGAGGTGTGCCGCGGCTTCGGGATGCCGGGCTTTCCAGCGTTTCAATCCCGCCAGCGCCTCCTCCCTGCGGCGAGCTCGTCCAATCTCGATGAGTGGTTTGGAGGGCCTGCGTCCGGACGACTTTCGCTTGGAGGGTTGGACGCGCGGCGGCTCCGACGCCTGCTTGCGATAATGGGGCGGCCACGGCGCATCGCCCTGGCCCTGGCGCTCGAAGAGCTCGAGCAACCCCTCGACGGAGCCCGCGTCTCTATCGATCCCGGCGTGCAGGTCGCCGAGCTTCCTGAAGCGCGCCGGCATGGAGGCCAGCGTGAAATCCGCCGGATCGCAATCGTCGACCTCGTCCCAGGTCAGGGGAGCTGAGACTCGCGCATCGGGTTTCGGTCGGACCGAGTATGCCGACGCCACGGTGCGGTCCTTCGCGTTCTGGTTGTAGTCGACG
>JAJTCR010000089.1 GCA_021325695.1 Steroidobacteraceae bacterium
GTCAGCGTTGCGTCGCGATTCCGTCTGGTTTCAGTGTTTGCTGTGGGGCGCTAGCGGCCGCTCAGTGCAGCTTGCGCATCGCCGCCAGCTCCAGGCGGCAGGCTTCACCGAACGGCCGCAAAGGATCCGCCTCGACGGAGCGCGCGATGCGACGCAACTCGTCGACGGTGCGGTTGCTGTCGAAGTACTGGTCGGTGATGCGCACCATCAGTCGTTCCGCCTCGCCAAGGACCGGTGGTGAGGCGCAAAGCCGAATACGGTTGACCAGGGCGTACGCCTGCAGCAGCGTTTCGGGCCTCTCCAGCCGGTGCGTGAACGCGTCCATCAGCAGCCGCGCGCACTCCCCGACGAATTCACCGTACAGTGCTTCGCGCTTCTGCACCTCGTCCCGGACCAGTTCACGCAGGCTCTGCGATCTCTGCGTCAGCCATGCGGTCGCGATTGAGGCGGAGCCGCCGACCAGCGCCCCCATCACACCCGACAGCGCACCGATCGAGGACATATCCATATCATTCACTCCTCAGCGCCCGGCCGGCGGCCATTGGCCGGCGAGGGTCGGAAAGCGGGCCTGCAACCGGTCGATGACCTGCTTTTCGACGCAGGAGGTCAGCGCTTGACCATGGGCATCGGCCATCGAGTCACGGACCCCGAAGTGCAAGGCCACCATGCCATGCAGCTTCGCGAACGCGACCGGGTTGTTCGTTCCGCACACGGAAGCATCGTTGCGCACCACCCGGTCGATGACGCCCGGGTCGAGGAGCTGGACCTGGCACAGCAGAGCGAGGCGTGCGATCTCGGTATCGATGTCGTCCAGACTCGTCATCGCGCGTGCAGCGGAGGTCAGGTCGAATGGTTCTCTCATCGTTCGTCTCCCGTGACGTACACGGACGGTCCTTCCGCATGCTCGAGAAGGTCTCGCGACAGGTGGTTGAGGAGATCTCGACCCGATGTGAACTCCAGCTGCCGACCGGACACGAGATTCTCGATACGACCCGTCAGCGCGCAGGGCATGGCGTCCGCCCGAAGCTTCACGACGTAGGTCCGTCGGCTCGGGTACTTCGAATCAGCCTTGAGGGACATGGGCACTGCCAGAGAAGGAATGCGACCAGCGTAGTCGCGACGATGTTGCAAGTCGTCAGCTAAAGGTCGGCATTCGGTCGGCGGTTCATGAGGCTGCGTGTGTCGGACTCATCGCTCGGCGCCGCACAGGGCACTCCAGTCATTCGGACCAAACGGCGACGGTTCGCTGACCATCAGGCGAAACGTCGGTACTACGCTCGTCGCCATATGTCCGACCAGCACCTCCGGCGCGCCCTGATCGTCGCCTTTGCATGGGTTCTGCAGGGGTGCTCGTCCACCTTGCCAATGATGCCGACCCCGGCGCTCTACGCAGGCGAGAACGCGAAGCCGCTTTTCGATGATCTGCCGAAAGACCGTCGCCACCCGCCCCTGGACCTGCTGTTCGTCACGGATCGCGCACCGGCAGAGCGGGCCGGTGGATCGTCCTATGCAGCGGGGCGATCGCGGTCGTTGGCATTCGGGTCGGCGACGGTGCAGTTCGGCAAGGACCTCCCGTGGGAGGGCCTGGTGAAAGCCAGCACTGCGAAACAACGCGTCGAGCCGGTGCGGCTCGAACTCGGGTCGACCACGGAGCGCGGTCGCTTTCCTGCCACGCCGTTTGAAGTCGTGGTTGCGCCCGATGGCGTCAGACGCGTACCCGCCGTGGTCGAGGCTTACGAAACGGCGAAGCATCAGTTGCAGGCCGAAGTTGCGAGCCGACTGGCTGTCGTCGGCCGCAAGGAAGTCGTGCTGTTCGTGCACGGCTATCGCACGAGCTTCGAACAAGCTGCGCTGAAGATGGGCGAGCTGTGCCATTTCCTGGGACGGGACTTCGTGTGCGCGATCTTCACGTGGCCGGCAGGCGGACGACGCGGCAGCCTCTTCGGCTACGGCTTCGACCGGGAGTCGTCGGAATACGCGGTCGAGGACCTGTTGAAGGTGATTCGTATCGTCGGCCGCACGCCGGGTGTGGAGCGGCTGCACCTGATCGGGCACAGCCGGGGCACGGACACTCTCACGTCGGCACTGGCTGAACTCAGCGTCGAGGCCTACGGACTGCGAAGCTCACCGGATCGAGAATATCGCATCGGCAATGTCGTCCTCGTCGCGCCCGACCTCGACGGCGACGTCGCGGTGTCCAAGATCTTCAAGGTCTTTTCCGACCCGGACCTGCCGTTCGGCGGGAACGCGGACCCGAGCGCCGTGATCCCCCCGGCGACCGGTCTCAAAGTCACGCTTTACGTTTCACCCGACGACAAGGCGCTCGCGACCGCGGGATGGTTGATGGGCAGCTTTGCGCGGCTCGGGCGGGTCGACGCAACCATGTTGAACGCTGAACAGATTTCAGCGCTGGCCTCGCTGCGTGCAATCGACATCGTCCAGGTCCGCGGCAGGACTGACTTCTTCGGTCACGGTTACCTCGCGTCGAATCCGCAGGTGAGCGCCGACATCGTCGCGCTGCTGCGATACGACCTGCGCCCCAACGAGCCGGGCCGGTTCCTCGAACATGTCACCGGATCTTTCTGGCAAGTGCCGCGACCGTGATTGGCGCAGCTACCCGAAGGACGCATTGCTACAAGGAGACGCTCATGAGACAGATCCCCGATTCGCTAGCATCAATTCCCGGCGCAGCGCCCGACGCGGTCAGGACGACCAGGACAGCCCTTCGGCTCGCATTGGTCGCGGTGGTGTCGTGTTGCGGCGTCGGCTGCGTGACGCAGTCGACCGGAACCTACGATGGCGCGATGACGATCACGGTCGAGAACGACACGTTCACGGGATCGGACAACAACTACACCAACGGGCTCGGCGCCACGTGGAACTCGAACGAAGTCAGTTCCTACGACGACGGGAGTTCCGTCGGCATGTGGGCCGGGTTCTGGTCGTTACTGCCGTATGTCTCCGATGAGGGCTACCAGACGTACGCATCGTGGTCCGTCGCCCAGGAGATGCACACGCCCGACGACATCACCGATCCTGACCCGCCCAAGGACGACCAGCCCTATGCGGGCGTGCTGTACCTGGACAACGTGCTGTATGCGCGACGCGATCGTACGACGCATGCATGGGCCCTCAAGGTGGGTGTGGTCGGCCCTGCATCGCAAGCCGAGGACGTGCAGAAATGGTTCCACGACGGGATCGGTTCCGATGAGCCGATGGGCTGGGATACGCAACTGCCGGACGAGGTGGTCGTGAACGTTGCGTATTCGGTCGCTCATCTGTGGGCCCAGGGGGACGTCGGCAAGTCCGCCAAGTGGAGACTCGTGCCAGTCGGCACCGTGGGTGTCGGCAATTACTTCACCGGTGTCGCAGCCGGCATGTACGGGGAGGTTGGCTGGAATCTGGTCGATGCCCTCGGTGTGCCCGCCCTGCGTTCAGGGCTCAATGCCGCATCGACCGTCGGGGTCGGGCCGGTGCATGGCTGGTCCGTCGCGTTATATGGCGGTCTGGGCGGGTATGGCGTCGCACACTACCTGCCGCTCGACGGTACGGTGTTCCACGACAGCCGATCGGTCGATTCGGAACCTCTCATCGGTACGGGCACCGTGGGCATCGCGGTGCGACATCGCGGCTTTCTACTGAGCCTCGCCAGGACCTATTTCACCGACATGTTCGAAACCGAGCGGAAGAACGCTGAATTCGGGACGCTGAGCGTGTCCTGGTTCTTCTGACCTGCGCGCCGTGTCCCGAGGCATCGACCAGGGGAGTGCTTCAGGTATGACTCGCGCGGGCCAGCACAGCATGCGCGCGAGTCACCGGGCCCGTCTCCGTGGCCTCGGGAAGCTGCCCGACGATCGTTGCGAGCTCCGCCCGATCCGCGTCGGTGTCGTACGACGATTCACAGAGGGCCAGAAGCGCGAGCAACTCGAGCCACGGCGCGCTTTGCGCGCGCGCCTCCGCCACCGCTCGTCGCAGCGTGGCCCCGGCACCTTCGTCGTCCCCGCGTGCGCGAGCGATCGCCGCTTCGAGTACCGACAGTTGCGGCTGATATATCAGCTCTCCTGATCGGTGCGCGATCGTCGTTGCCTCGTCGAGTTGTTGCTGCGCCGCCTGCCAGTCCCCGGACAGCAGCAGGGCCTCCGCCGCGTAGCCGAGGTTTTCGCTCGCCCCCGCCACCATTCCCAGCCGCACGTTGTTTTCATGCGCTTCCCGAATCCGTCGATAGCCCTCGAGGGGCGCGCCCGAGCGAGCGCCTGCCCAGCCGCTGAACCAGCGGCTGGCCGTTCGAGCGTGCGCCAGTGCAAATTCCTCGGCCAGCGCGCTCATTTCGTCGGCCAACGCTGCGACACGCTCGACATTGTCGAGCCGCAACTCGAACAGCGCTTCGTACCACATTGCCACCATCCGCGAGGTAGGTTGGCCGAGGCGACCTGCGCATGCATTCGCCTCGACCACGCGGGCGCGTCCCTGCTTGACCAGACCTAGGTGAAGCAGTTGCAGGCCGAGCATCGCGAGGAGCGTGACGGTCGGATCGGCTGCAAAAACCCGGCCCACGGTCTCGTCGATCCTGTCCAGCAGGGAGAGGCCGCGCTCCAACCAGATGCGGGCCTCGAGCGGCTTTCCCCGCAACATGTTCACCTCGCCCTGGATCGTGCACGAGGCGAGCAAAACCATCGGGTCGTCGCTGGATGGTGATAGTGCGACGGCTCGCTCGGCGACGGCCAGCGCCTGCTCGAATTCGGTGCGGAGGCAGTGCACGTATCCGATGCCGTGCAGCAGCAGTCCGCGCATGGGGTGATCGGGTACCCGATCGAGCAGTGCATATGCGTTCTGGAAGGCGCCGCGGGTCTCATCGTCGACACCGAGCAGATGAAACGATGCGACACCGCGCAGCGTGCACAGCGTCAGCTCCGTCGCCGCGTATTGCGGCCGGGCCGAAGCGCCTTCGAGCAAAGTCAACGCACGTTCGGTAAGCGCCATGCATTCGGCCGGGCTCAGGTGCAGCAACGCGGTGTCGGCAGCCTCGATGTAATAGCGGAGCGACCGCAGGCGGTCCTGACTGCGCTCGAAGTGCATCGCGAGTTCCGCGGCCGCCACCGGCACGTCGGCCAGGCGCTCACGTTCGAGGGCTTCAGCCACGGCACCGTGGAGTCGGGCACGTGCCAGTGGGGGCGTGCCCTCGTACAGCACATGGCGAAAGAGCGCGTGGCTGAATGCATATGGCGGAGCCAATCGACCACCGTCCGTCTGCGAGTGAGGAGGCGCAAGCCAAAGCCGCTCGCGCGCGAGTTCCTCGCAAGCGCTCTCGACCGTTGCCGCTTCGCGGCCAAGAACGTCGGCAACCGTCGAGATCCGGAACTCCGATCCACAAATGGCTGCTGCGGTGAGAAGTTGGCGCTGGTCCGCGCTGAGCCTCGCCACATAGTGGTCGATGATGGCCGCGACGTTGGCGGGCACTGCAGACGCCACGACACGAGCGGCCTGGGCGTCCAGTTCTGCCTGCGACAAAACATCGCGCAGGATCGATACGATGAAGAGCGGCACGCCGTCCGTGCGATCGTGCAAGGCGCGCACGAACACGTCGTCCCCTGCGAGCGATCGCGATTGCGTTGCGATGCAGGCGGCGACTTCCGCTTCGGAGAACGGGTCCAGCACCACCTCCGTGCACAGTGAGTGCAGGCGCAACTCTCGTCGGACAGGGCTGAGCGGATGCTCGAGTGCCACGACCTCGGCGAGGCGGAAGCTGGAAAGCCACATCAGACGCGCACTGCCACGGCGGCGAGCGATGTAGTCCACGAGCTGGATGGTCGCGCGATCGCTCCAATGCAGGTCCTCGGTGACCAGCAGCAGCGGGCGGCGATCGACGATGCGATCGAGCACTTCGCCCATCTCTCGCAGCATGCGCTCGGGGCCGACACCCGACAGTTCCCGTCGAAGCGCGTCGCGCTCATCCGCGGTACACAGCCAAGGCAGTTGCATCAGCCACGCGGGCGCCACCGCGCGAAGCAAGTCGGGAACGCTGCCATCGATCTTGCACAGTTCCGCCAGGGCTTCGAGCACCGGGAGGTAGGGTTCGCCGGCGCCGTAATACTCGACGCATTGGCCATGTGCGCAGGCGACGTCGCCAAGGCTCGCCACGAAGTGCTCGATCAAAGCCGTCTTTCCGATGCCCGGTTCGCCGACGACCCAGACGACCGAACGCTTACCGCTGCAGGCCTGATCCCAGGCCCGATGCAGTCGCGTCAGTTCGACCTCGCGACCGACGAAGCTCGCCGCTCGAGGCATGACGATGCCCGCAGCGTTCGCGACGTGCGGAGACGTGGCAGGTATGGGCGTGACGGGCGCGATGAAGCGATAGCCGAACTGGTGCCCCCACACGTTGTCCAGCAGCGTCTGCTTGGTACACAAAGCGCCCTGTCGTCGGACGAGTTCACACAGCAGCGCGAAGGGTTTTGGTGCAAGAGACGCAATCTGCCCGTTGCGAAGCAAGCGGGCATTCGCTTCGTCAAGCTCGAATGCTTCGAATCTCAGCCGGACCGGAGTCGACGGCGCCAAGGCGCAACTCCTGCATCTTCACCTTGCGGAAGAAGGATCGATCATGCTCGTCCGGAATGAACTGCTGCAAGACCGTCGAGGCGGAGCAAGCCAAACCCGCGCCTGCACTCGTTAATGCAGGATGGACGCGTGACATGGGATAGCCGCAGGAACGACGTGGACAGGCAACACACCGTTGCAGCGCTCTTGTGCGCGTCATTGCTATGCCTCGGCCCGCACGAGCAACAGGAGCTGACGCGGGCGCGCGTCGCCGAGATCCAGGCACAATTGCGTCTCGCCCAAAGTCTCGAACGCCCTTGACGTGACACGCCAACCGCCGCATCGTAGGTCCCGACGCGCTACCCTGTCTTCTACGGTCGATGACCCCAACCCTGCTCACCATTCGCCAGATTCGTCGCCCGGCATCCGCGGATGCCGGGCTCGGTATCGGCTCGAATATGGGTGAACCAGGGGTTGTGGCACATGAACGCGAACGTCAGGCGACTGAAGGCCGTCATCGAATCTGACCCGGCGAGCCTCGTCCGGGTCCTGCACTTCTTCCAGGCACGAAATGTCACGCCTGCGCGCGTGGCCGCGGAACGACTCGGCGCCGAGTTCCTCGCCGTCGAGGTCGATGTCGCCGAGACTGACTTGACAGCCGAGGCGATGCGGGTCGTGACCGCGAAGGTCGCGGAGCTGTCGGTGTCCGTCTGCGCGGTCGTGTGCGACTGAGCGGCACTCGTTCCATCGGATATTTTTTGCAATCACGACGACCATCACGCATGCAGAGTCCTCACTACCCGACCTACTCCGCCGTCGACGTCGCCCGCCTGCTCGACTACGGCGCGTGCATCGACGCCGTGCGCGATGCGATGGCAGGCCTGACCCGCGAAGGTTTCGAACAGCCCCTGCGCAACATCGTGCCCATGGGCGACGGCCGGATGTTCGCGCTGATGCCGGGCGTCGGCCACTCCGCCCTGGGGTTCGGCGCCAAGCTGATCAGCGTGTTTCCGGACGCGGCTCGAGCGGGTCGCGCGGCGCATCGCGGTGTGGTCGTGCTGTTCGATGCCACCGAGGGCACGGTGCGATGCGTCGCCGATGCCGGTGCGATTACGGAAATACGAACCGGGTGCGCCAGCGCCGTGGCCACGGACGCGCTCGCTCGACCCGACGCACGCGTGCTCACCATCTTCGGTACGGGCACCCAGGCGCGCTCGCACGCACTGGCCGTGACGCGGGTGCGCCCGTTCGAGCTGTACGGTGACGGGTTCTGCCACACCGATCCTGGAACGCGCCTGGGTGCGCCCCGGCACGCACGTCAATGTCGTGGGCTCGAGCTTCCTCGGCCCGGTGGAGGTGGACAGCGAACTGGTGCGCGATTCCCGCTATGTCGCGGATTACCGCCGATCCGCCCTGGCCGCCGCAGCGGAATTCGCCCTCGCGAAGCAGCGGGGCTTCGTAACGGACGACCACGTCGTCGCCGAGATCGGCGAGGTCCTGCTAGGCCGTGTGCCCGGCCGGCGGTCGGCGGACGAAATCACGATGTACAAGTCGCTCGGCCACATCGTGCAGGACCTCGCGGCGGCCACGGTGATCCTGCAACGGGATCAGAACGCGGTCGTGACAGTCTCGACCACGTCGTAGTCGTCGTTGACGAGTGCGAGTAGACGCCATTTGTCGAACGTCGTGCAGGGATGCGACACCCCGAAGCCGACCATGTCACCCACGCGCAGCGGCGAATCGGGCGGCGAATCGAGATACAGGTGCTGGTCGTTCAGCGCTGAAGTGGCATGCCCCGGCGGCATTGACTTCAGCTTCGACGCCGAGGACCACCAGACCGGTGCCGGCAATTTCCAGTCATAGGAAACGTCGCGCTTGCCGACGTTGCAGATCAATCGGCCCGGCTCCGGTGCCGACTGGACGTGACCCCAGACCTCCAGAGCCGGTTGCAGGCTGCCTTGCGGCAAGACGGCGTTCGCATCCCGCTGGCGGATTCGTTCGAAGGCCGCGCGGCAGTGCATGTGATCGAGCGTGATCGTGCAACCCGTTCGAAGCACAACCCGAACCGGTCTGCTCAGTCGCGCCGCCTTGAGCCGCAAAGCCGCCACATCGAAGAAATCCGAGCCGCCCGCACTCAACAGGACTTCGCCTGGTGCAAACGAGTCGCCTGCGTCGATCGCCTCCGCCAGTTCCACGCACGATCGCAGCAGCGCCTCGACGCCGGCCAGACCCTGCTCGGTCGGTGCGTGGCCATAGAGGCCTTCGAACGTTTCGACACCGCGCAGCGCCAGCCGAGGCTGCGCGCTGACAAGGCGTGCGAGTTCCACGCCCTGCTCGACACTGCGCACACCGGTGCGCTGGCCCGCGGCGCCAATCTCGATCAGGACCGGAACTGGACGGCGCAGCCCAAGCGCTTGTGCCCCCTGCGCCAGGGCGGTTGCGCCCTCGATGCCGTCGACCAGCACGTAAAGCTCGAACGCCTCGTCAGACAGGTGCGCGAGCACGCTTCGTACGTTGGCGCGACCGATCACCTGGTTGGCGAACAGCACGCGCCGGACCCCAGCCGCGCGATAGACCTCGAGGTGATGCGCCGTCGCGCACGTGAGTCCCCAGCAGCCCGACTCGATCTGGCGTGCGAACAGTTCGGGGCTCATCGTCGTCTTGCCGTGCGGCGCGAGATCGACGCCGAGGCTGGCGGTGAAGGCCCGGAGCCAGCGAGCGTTGTTGTCCAGCGCGCTTTGCCTGAGCACGGCGACTGGCGTCGGCAGGTCCTCGCGCAACACGTTCCATCCGCGCGCCGGGATCTCTTCGCGCGAAACGAATCGGGGAAAGCCCTTTTCGATCATTGCCGCCGCCAGACCTCGTCCGCGACCCGCAGCAGGTTTTCGCCCAGGATCCCGCGAATCGAGCTTTCGTCGTAATTTCGCTTGAGCAGTTCGTCCGTGACCGCGGGAAGCCGTTCGGGCGGGAAGCACTTGATGCCGGCGCTATAACCGAAGCCCTCAGGCCAGATGTTCGCCGAATTGGCGAGCGCGGCATCCATGCCGGCCAGGTCGAACACGTAATCCAACCCGACTCCGACGTGCCTGGGGCCTACGCGCTG
>JAJTCR010000488.1 GCA_021325695.1 Steroidobacteraceae bacterium
GCGTTCACGGCCCCGACCTCCAGTAAAGAGAGGGCCTGTGAAGAGAATGCTCGTCAACGCAACTCAGGAAGAGGAGTTGCGCGTAGCCCTGGTCGACGGCCAGCGGATCTACGACCTCGATATCGAAATCCCGTCACGCGAAACCAAGAAGGCCAACGTCTACAAGGGGCGCATCACCCGGGTCGAACCGAGCCTCGAGGCCGCGTTCGTCGATTACGGCGCCGAACGCCACGGGTTCCTGCCACTCAAGGAAGTCTCGAAGCTCTACTTCAAGGAGAAGCAGCCCGGCCAGGACGGCGCCCGCGGCATCCGCGACCTGATCGAGGAAGGCCAGGAGATCATCGTCCAGGTCGAGAAGGAGGAACGCGGCAACAAGGGTGCGGCGCTCACCACGTTCATCAGCCTCGCCGGCCGGTTCCTGGTGCTGATGCCCAACAACCCCCGTGCGGGCGGGGTGTCGCGCCGGATCGAGGGTGACGACCGCGAGCAACTGCGCGAGGCCATGGACTCGCTGCAGATCGCCGACGGCATGGGCGCCATCGTGCGCACCGCCGGGGTCGGCCGCTCGCCCGAGGAACTCCAGTGGGACCTGAACAACCTGGTCGACATCTGGAACGCGATCCAGGCCGCATCCGACAGCCGTCCCTCGCCGTTCCTGATCTACCGGGAAAGCACCGCGATCCTGCGCGCGCTGCGCGACTACCTCGCCGACGACATCGGCGAGATCCTCGTCGACAAGCAGGAGGTGTTCGAGGAAGCGCGCGAGTACATGCAGCGCTTCATGCCGAACAACCTGCGCAGGCTCAAGTTCTACGACGACCACGTGCCGCTGTTCACGCGGTACCAGATCGAGAGCCAGATCGAGTCCGCGTACAGCCACAAGGTGACGCTGCCCTCGGGCGGCTCGATCGTGATCGACCACACCGAGGCGCTCGTCTCGATCGACATCAACTCGGCCCGCAGCACGCGCGGTTCCGACATCGAGACGACGGCGTTCAACACCAACCTCGAGGCGGCGGACGAGATCGCCCGCCAGATGCGCCTGCGCGACGTCGGTGGCTTGATCGTCATCGACTTCATCGACATGGAGTCGCAGAAGAACCAGCGCGCCGTCGAGGACCGCCTGCGCGATGCGGTCAAGCAGGACCGCGCCCGGATCCAGCTCGGCAAGATCTCGCGCTTCGGCCTGCTCGAACTGTCGCGCCAGCGCCTGCGGCCGTCGATCAGCGAGTCGACCAACATCGTGTGCCCCCGCTGCAACGGCATGGGCGTGATCCGCAGCGTCGAATCGCTCGCGCTCGCGGTGCTGCGGCTGATCGGCGAGGAGGCGCGCAAGGACCGGACTGCGAAGGTCATCGCGCAGTTGCCGGTCGACGTGGCGACCTATCTCATGAACGAGAAGCGCGACTGGCTGCACGACATCGAGAGCCGCAGCCGGGTCGACATCGTGCTGGTGCCGAACAGGTATCTGGAGACGCCCGCGTACGAACTGCGGCGCGTCCGCGACGACGAGATCGGCCTGCCCGAAAATTCCATGATCAGCCACCAGATGGCGATCGAGCCGAAGATCGACCTCGACGCGATTGCGACGGCCGAGGAGGAAAAGGCCCCGCCGCCGCCGCAGCCCGCGGTGACGACGATCGTGCCCACCACGCCGGCGCCACCGTCCGCACCCGAGCCCGTCGTGGCGCCCGTCGTTGCCGCGGTGGCCGCGCCGGTGATGGTCGCGCCGCTGTACGGCCCGCGCGACAACGTGTTCGTGCGTTTCTGGCGCTGGGCGGCCGGCGACAAGCGGGCGCCGGAGCCGGAACCGGTGCCGGCGCGCCCGAGTCGTCCCGAGGCCGATCGCGAGCGGCATCGGCGGGCCCGGGACGAAGGTCGTCGCGACGAACGTGACGGCCGACGCGATTCGCGCCGGGACGAACGCGGCTCGCGCGACGAACAGCGCAGCCGCGAAGGCCAGCACGCGCGCGGACGCGATGAGCAGCCCCAGCGCCAGGACCGCCAGCAGCAGCAACAGCAGCAGCAGCCTTCGCCGCGGCGTGAAGACCGTGGGGGTCGGCGCGACGGAGCGCCCGGCGAGACACAGCATGGACGCGGCGGCGAGCGTCGTGACGGTCAGCCCGCGCGCGGCGACCAGCAGCCGCATCGGCAGCAGCCGTCGCAGCAGCGACAGCCACGCGAGGGGCGTGAAGGTCGGGGCGCGCGGCCGTCGCGCGAGCCGCAGGAGGCCCGCGACGGCAGCGCCGCGGTGATCGCCGCACCGGTAGCCGCGGCTGCAAGCGAAGCCCAAGGCGCCGGAACGCAAGCCGGTCCGGGCGAAGGTCAGGCGCCGCGTTCGGAACGCCCGGACGGCGAGCGTGGCGGTCGTCGGTCGCGTCGCGGCGGCCGTCGTCGTCGTGGCCGTGGCGACGGGGGTGGCGAAGGGTTCGCCGCCGGCGCAGCAGCCGCGGGAACGATGAACGAGGGCGGCTTCGACGACGATTCCGGCTCGTTCCAGGCGCCGCGCGATGTGGCCGACGTCGGGGCCGCACCGGAGGCCGCGCCGCGTGAACGCGAGGCGGTGCCGTCGCCGGTGTTCAGCACGCCGCGTGACATCGCCAGTACGCAGCGTTCGTTCGAACCTTCGAGCGCCGCTGCAGTCGAGCCTCCGCCGACCTACGGGGCATCGCCGTCGCGCGAGCCGGCGTCACGCTCGTTCGATTTCGATCGCCCGGCAGCTTCGACTTCGTCGACGCCCGC
>JAJTCR010000489.1 GCA_021325695.1 Steroidobacteraceae bacterium
TTCGCGCTGCGATTCGCCGCCTTCGCGCCCGGCGTGGACTGCGTGATCGTCGGCGGCACCGACGTCGCCAATGTGGATCGAAACGTCGCCGCGGTGCGTCGCGGTCCGCTCGAGCTCGAGGAGAGGTTGGCAGTCGGCAAGGCCTGGGAGGCCGTGGGCCGCCATTGGGAAGGTCTCGTCTGATGTCGCAGGAATTCGAACGAACGCCACCGGAGCAGCCGCACGACGCGGTGCCCGACACGCCGCGCCTCGAGGCGGGCTCGCCGCAACCGCTCGGCGCCTACTGGACCGGCCGCGGGACCAATTTCACGGTGTTCTCGGCGCACGCCGAGCAGGTCGAGTTGTGCCTGTTCGACGCGTCAGGTCGTGAAGAGGTGGCGCGGCTCGCGCTGCCCTCGCGCGCCGGCGACCTGTGGCACGGTTTCCTGCCGGCCCGCTTCGGGGGCCCGGGGCTACGGTACGGCTACCGGGTCCACGGCCCCTACGACCCCTTGCGCGGTCACCGTTTCAACCCGCACAAGTTGCTGCTCGACCCCTGCGCACAATCGCTGCGCGGCGAGTTCGCCTGGCATCCGTCGCTGCTCGGGGCCGCACGCGGCAACGACGACCAGCCCTCCCGCGACGACAGCGCACCCCATGTGCCGCGCGCCGAAGTCGTCGACGGCACTTTCGACTGGGGCAAGGTTCGCGCACCCAACGTGCCGTGGCGCGACACCGTCGTGTACGAGACGCACGTCAAGGGCTTCACCCAGTTGCACCCGGAGGTGCCGCCCGAGCTCCGCGGCAAGTACCTTGGGCTCGCGCACCCGGCCGTCGTCGACCATTTCAAGCACCTCGGCGTGACGACGATCGAGCTGATGCCGGTGCAGGCGTTCATCAGCGAGCAGTTCCTGCACGAGCGCGGGCTGGGCAATTTCTGGGGCTACAACTCCCTCGCGTGGTTTGCGCCGGAGCCGCGCTACGCCGTCGCGGACGCCGTTGTCGAATTCAAGACCATGGTGCGCACGCTGCATGCCGCCGGCCTCGAAGTCGTCCTCGACGTCGTCTTCAACCACACGGCCGAGGGCAACGAAAACGGGCCGACACTGAACCTGCGCGGCTTCGACAACGCCGTGTACTACCGGTTGCTGCAGAACCGCGCGCACTACGTGAACCATTCCGGCTGCGGCAACACGATCAATTTCGACGAGAGCGCGGTCCGTGCGCTGGTCATCGATTGCCTGCGCTACTGGGCCACCGAGATGCGCGTAGACGGCTTCCGCTTCGACCTCGCGCCGATCCTCGGACGCGACCCGAATGGCTTCAACCGCCATGCGCCGCTGTTCGCGGCGATGCGGGCCGACCCTGCACTCGCGTACCTGAAGATGATCGCCGAGCCGTGGGACGTCGGTCCGGGTGGCTACCAGCTCGGGCACTTCCCGTCCGGGTGGTCGGAGTGGAACGACCGCTACCGGGACACGGCTCGCGCGTTCTGGCGTGGCGACCGTCCTTTGGTCGGCACCTTCGTCGAACGGCTGGCCGGGTCGAGCGACCTGTTCCGGGGCGCCGGACGCAAACCGACGGCGAGCGTCAATTACGTTGCGGCGCACGACGGCTTCACGCTGCAGGACACCGTGTCCTTCGTCCATCGCCGCAACGAAGCCAACCTCGAGCACAACCGCGACGGTCACGTGCACAACCTGAGCGCTAACCACGGCGTCGAAGGTCCGACCGACGATGCAGCCGTGCTCGCGCTGCGTGAACGACAGGTGCGCAACCTGCTCGCCACGGTGTTCCTGTCGCAGGGCGTGCCGATGCTGCTCGCCGGGGACGAGTTCGGCCGCACCCAGGGCGGCAACAACAACGCCTACTGCCAGGACAACGAGATCACAACGCCTACTGCCAGGACAACGAGATCAGCTGGGTGGACTGGTCGCTGCGCCAGCGCCACGCGCCGCGGGTCGCGTTCGTCCGCCGGCTGATCGACCTGCGCAGGTCGCGACTGTGGCTGCGGAGGGACACCTTCCTGAAAGGCACGCGTCGTGGCGCGCACGCGAAGGACGTGACCTGGCTGCACCCGACCGGCCGCGAAATGACGCACGTCGACTGGAACGACTCGAACCTGCGCTCGGTTGCCGTGCACATGAACGGCGCCACGTCGCGGCAACAGGATTCCGGTGACCTGCTCGTGGTGTTCAACGCCGACGAGGTCCCGGTCACCATGGCGCTGCCGGCGCCACCCGAGGGTAGCCTGTGGGCCGTGGTGTTCGACACCGCCGTGGAGGAGGACGACGACCGGACGAGGGGGCGCTTACTGCAACGCAACGAATTGCTGACGATCGACCATCGCAGCACCGTGCTCCTGGAGTCGCAGCGGGCGTAGCGTGGCGGGCAACACGCCGTCGTCGATGACCCATCGACACGATCGAGGGGCAGCGGCACCGACGCCAAGGGCACGCCGGCCGAGCGGCGCACGGTGGTGCGCGGCGGCGCACGCTGACCGATCTGCTCGAGGACGGGCTCATCACCCAGGCCGAGTACAACGAACTGCGCCGCAAGATCCTCGCAGAGGCTGTAGATTCGCGCCATGCTCGACTCGCTGCTCGACCAGCTTGCGCGCGCCCGCGGCCTTGGCGACGCATACCACAACTATCGAGGCGAGCTGAAGCACTTCAGCCGCGAAACCAAGGCCGCGATCCTCGCAGCGATGGGTTGCGAGGTGGCCGACGAGGACGGCCTGCGACGCGAGCTCGCGCGGGTCGAGGCCGCGCGCTGGGTCTCGCGCAGCGATGGGTTGCGAGGTGGCCGACGAGGACGGCCTGCGACGCGAGCTCGCGCGGGTCGAGGCCGCGCGCTGGGTCTCGCTGTTGCCGCCGGTCGCGATCGTGCGCCACGCGCCACGCACGGTGCCTGTCAACGTGGCCGCCGATGCACTGGACCAAGCCCTGAGCTGGCAGGTGGTGCTGGCGGATGGCGCGAATCACGCCGGCGAGCTGCGCGCGGGCGAGCTCGCGGAAACCGAACGGCACGAAGTCGCGGGACGCAGCTGGACGCGCCGGCTGCTGCCGCTCGGCGACGAGCTGCCGGTGGGGCGGCACGCGCTGCGGGCCTCGCTCGCCAGCGGGCCCGCGGCCGACTGCGCGCTGGTCGTCGCGCCGCCGCGCTGCTTCGAGCCCGACGCCCTGCACGCCGGCGAGCGGCTGTGGGGCGTCGCGGTGCAGTTGTACACCCTGCGCTCCCGCGACAACTGGGGGATCGGCGACTTCGCGGACCTCGAGCAGGTCGTGCGTTACTGCGCCCTGCACGGCGCCTCGTTCGTCGGGCTCAACCCGTTGCACGCGTTGTTCCCGTCGGATCCCACGCACTTCAGCCCCTACAGTCCGTCGACGCGGCACTTCCTCAACGTCCTGTACGTCGCGGTGCCGCGCCTTCCGGAGTTCCGCGAGTGTGCGGCCGCACGCGAGCACGCCGCGAGCGCCGCGTTCGTGGCCGAAATCGAGCGTCTGCGGGCAACCGTCAACGTCGATTACGACGGCGTGACACGGCTCAAGCTGCCGCTGCTGCGCAAGGTGTACGCGCACTTCGTCCGGCACCACCTTGCGGGCGCCACGCCGCGGGCCGAAGCGTTCCGCCGGTACCGTGACGAGCGTGGCGATGCGCTGCGGCTGCACGCGCTGCACGATGCGATCGCCGAGCAGCTGCGCACGCAGGACGCCGCACGGTACTGGGGCTGGCCCGCGTGGCCCGACGCCCTGCGCGAGCCGTCGCGGCCCGGCGTGGCCGAGTTCGCCCGCCAGCACGTCGACGACGTGCAGTTCCACGCGTGGCTGCAGTGGGTGGCCGACGAGCAATTGGCGGCGGCGCAGAAACTCGCGACCGAGCTCGGCATGCCGGTCGGCCTCTACGGCGACTACGCCGTGGGCGTGAACCCGGCCGGTTCCGAGACCTGGTCGGACCAGCGTGTCTACCGGATGCGAGCGGGCGTCGGCGCGCCACCCGATCCGCTGGCGCTCAAGGGGCAGGACTGGGGCATACCGCCGCAGGACCCGCAGGCGCTGCTTGCGGCGCGTTACGAACCCTTCCGCGCATTGATCGCGGCCAACATGCGTCACTTCGGCGCACTGCGCATCGACCACGTGATGGCGTTGTTCAGGCAGTGGTGGGTGCCCGCGGGATTCGTCTCGACCGAGGGCGGCTATGTCCATTACCCGCTCGACGACCTGATGTCGGTGCTCGCGCTCGAGAGCGTGCGGCACCGCTGCCTGGTCGTCGGTGAGGACCTGGGCACCGTGCCCGACGAAATGCGGCTCGCGATGCCCGACTACGCGATCTACCACTACAAGGTACTGCTGTTCGAGAAGGTCGAAGGCGGCCGTTTCCGCCGCCCCGAGCACTTCGAGCGACGCGCGATCGCGACCGTGACCACGCACGACCTTCCCACGTTGCGCGGCTACTGGGAGGGTCGCGACCTGGCGCTGCGCGAC
>JAJTCR010000090.1 GCA_021325695.1 Steroidobacteraceae bacterium
GTGACCGCGCGGTCGATGTCGAGGATCGCGCTCGACGGATCGCGCAACAGCGCGGCTGCCGAGCCGTGCACGCTGCCCATCTGCTCGACGAGCTCGCGCATGTTCGGTGCGCCCGCGCCCGAGGCGGCCTGGTAGGTCATAGACGTGATCCACTCGACCAGGTCGGCCTGCAACAGCCCGTTCAGCGCCATCAGCATCAGCGAAACCGTGCAGTTGCCACCGACGTAGTCCTTGACGCCCGCCTGCAGCGCGGCGTCGATCACGTCGCGGTTGACCGGATCGAGAATGATGACCGCGTCGTCCTTCATGCGCAGCGCCGACGCCGCGTCGATCCAGTAGCCCTGCCAACCGGCCGCACGCAGTTGCGGGTGCACCGCATTCGTGTAATCGCCGCCCTGGCAGGTCACGACGACGTCGCATTGCGCCAACGCCTCGAGGTCGTTCGCATCCTGCAGCAAGCCTTCCGCCTTGCGTCCGCCGATGGAAGGCGCAGCACCACCGGCCTGCGACGTGCTGAAGAACACCGGCTCGACGTGTTCGAGGTCGCGTTCGGCCGCCATGCGCTGCATCAGCACCGAACCCACCATGCCACGCCAGCCAACGATTGCAGTCTTCACTTGCGTCTCCGCCGGCCTGGGTCAGACGATCACTTCCCGCGCCGGTTCGCGCAGGTTGTACGAGGAGCTCATCGCGCGGCCGTAGGCGCCCGCGTTCGCGACGAGCAGCACGTCACCCTCCTGCGTGGGAGGCAGCAGGCGCTCGTAACCGAGCACGTCGGCCGATTCGCAGATCGGGCCCACCACGTTGTACACCTCCGTGCCCGGCTCGCCGTAGCGCGTGAGGTTCACGATGTCGTGGTGAGCGCCGTAGAGCGCCGGGCGGATCAGCGAGTTCATGCCCGTGGCGACACCCACGTATTGCACGGCACCCTTGCCCTTGAGTTGCGTGACCTGGACGAGCAGCACGCCGCCCTGCGCCACGAGGAAACGACCCGGCTCGATCCAGAGTTGCAGCTGCGGGTACCTGGCGCGCAGGTCGTCGATGACGCCCTGCAGCGCGGCCAAGTCGACCGGCACCTGTCCCGGCTTCTCCGGCACGCCCAGGCCACCGCCGAGGTCGATCGCCCGCACGTGCGGGAAGCGCTGCGCGAGGTCGCCGAGCAGGTTGCCGACTTCCTGCCAGTTGCGCACCTCGAACACGCCGCTGCCGGTGTGCGCGTGCAGGCCCACGACGCGGCAGCCCACTTTCCTGATCAGCCGTTCGAGCTCCTCGAGCTCGAACAGCGGGACGCCGAACTTCGAATGCACGCCGGCGGTGCGCACGTGGTCGTGGTGTCCGCGGCCGAACCCGGTGTCGAGCCGCACGAGCACGTCGCGATCCTTGAACATCCCGCCCCACTCGCGCAGCGCGTAGAGGCTGTCGACGGTGAGGTTGACACCTTTCGCGAGCGCCCACTCGTATTCGGTGCGCGGGGCAAAGTTCGGGGTGAAGAGCACCTTGCTCGGGTCTATACCACGCACCGTGTCGAACACGTGCTGGCATTCGCCCTGGGACACGCACTCGAACGAGAGGCCGAGGCCCGCGAACGTGCGGAGGATCTCCGGGTGCGGATTCGCCTTGATCGCGTAGAAGATCCGGTCGACGCCGCGGATGTCGAGCAACTGCTTCGCCGCGAGCTGGAGCGTGTCGCGGTCGTAGACGTACGCCGAACCGTGTTCGCGGGCGATCGCCTGCAGTTCCTCCCGCCGATCCTGCCACCACGGCGGACCGCCGGCCGGTATGACCGGGCCGAGGCCGTGAATCTGCTCCCAGGTCGGACCGAGCACGTGGTCGGACGGCGCATTCCACACGATCACGTCGTGCAGGCGGCGCACGAGCCGGTCACCCTGCTCCTCGTCGACCACGAAGGTGATGTTGAGGTCGTTCGCGGCCTGCGTGACGAGGTAGATCTTCTGCTCCTCGAACAGCTCCAGTGCGTCACCGAGCCGGTGCAACGTCGCGCGGATGCTGCGCCCGACCAGGCTCACGGCGGCGCACGGACCGATCAGTTCCACGCGACAGAGCCGCGACAGATTGGTCATCAGCGCCTCGAGCGTCCGTTCGTCGAGCGCGTTGGCCGCCGGGTCGAGCGACACCGTCACGCTCGTCTCGGAGGTCGAGACGAGGTCCACCGAGAGACCGCGTTCCTTGAACACGGCGAACGCATCGGCGAGGAACCCGACCTGGTGCCACATGCCGAGCGTTTCCATCGACAGCAGCGTGATGCCCTTCTTGATGCAGACGGCCTTCACGCGCGCCCCGCCGTCGCCGCCCGTCGCGGTCACGACCGTGCCCTGCAGCTCGGGCTGCTGCGTCGCGTGGACGGTCAGGGGAATGGCGTACTGCTTGACCGGCAGGATGCATCGCGGGTGCAGCACCTTGGCACCGCTGCTCGCGATTTCCTGCGCCTCGTCGTAGTCGAGCGACTTGAGCAGTCGCGCGTTCGAGACCGAACGTGGATTGGCGGTGAACATGCCGGGCACGTCGGTCCAGACTTCCAGGCGGCGCGCGCGCAGCTTTGCCGCGAAGTAGCTGCCTGAAGTATCCGAGCCTCCGCGTCCGAGCAGCACGGTGTCACCCTTGGCGTCGCCAGCGATGAATCCTTGCGTGATCAACACCTTTCGCGCGGCCGCGAGGCGCTGCTGGAAATCGGTGTCGGGCTCGAAGTTGCAGGTCGCCGACAGGTAATTGGCGCGCGCCGAGGCGGCCGGACGCTCCTCGGCGTGCAGCAGCTTGCGCGCGTCGAGCCACTGCACGTCGACGCCTTCGTGTTTCAGGAACGCGGCGCCGATGCGCGTGGCCATCAATTCGCCGTTCGCCATCACGCGAGCGCGCAGCCGGTCGCTGACCTCGCCGATCAGGTAGATGCCTTCGGCACTGCGGCGCAGTTCGGAGAAGTGGTGATCGAGTTCGGCGGCGACGTCCGGCACGCCGAGGTCGCGCGCGAGGTCCATGTGCCGGCGCTCGATCTGGTCCATGACCGGCTCCCACTCGTCGGTCAGGGCCTTCGCGAGCAGTTGTTCGAGCCGGTCGGTGATGCCGGAGAGCGCTGAGTGGACGACGACCGGGTGGAGGCCCTCGGCGAGCCGATCCTTGACCACGCTCGCGACGTTCTTCCAGTTGCTGACGCTCGAAACGCTGGTGCCCCCGAACTTGAGGACCACCCAGCTGGTATCGCTTTGGACTGTCATCGAGCGGATCCCACGGCGCCTTGTAATGCCCGGCCAGCGCCTTCGTTCTTCCTGACGAGTCCGGGGAGGTGCGCGCCCGGACGGTCACTGGCTCCCCGAGTCAGGAGCCGGGGGCCCGTGTGTTCTGGACCTACTTGTCCTCGTAGAAGTCCTTGAGTTCCTTCTGCAGTCGTTTCTCGGCCAGCACGTCCTCGAGCTTGCTCCAGGCGGCCTTGCCTTTCTTCACGGCCTGCTTCCGTCGGTCGACGCGATCGATGAAGCGGTCGTAGTCCTCGCCGTCTTCGGCGCCGGCCACGAAGTCTTCGTCCAGGTCGAACTGTCCCTCGTCTCTTTCCATTGGCGGCCCCAAGAAAAGTCCAGCAATTTCAAGGTTCTGCCCGCAAAGTTGCAGGCATAAGGCTGCGAACTATACACGGATCGGACCGCATCTCAACCGGGACATGTTGCAGTGCAATGCCCGTCAGGCTGACGGCGGTCCGGACCTTTAAGACCGCGGCGGCTCGGGCGCGGTTCCGCGCGTGATCAATGACTTACGGGCCGCGTCGCGTCGTGACCAGCACGGGGGCGCCGCGATCCAGGCCGAGTCCCTGGGCGGCGCTCTGCTCGGCCCGGGCGATTTCGAGCACGCCGAACGAGTTGACGAGGGCGAGGTAATCGCCGGGCCGGGCGTCCGAATACGTGCGCTTCAGCGGCATCTCCCGGCCGCCCGCCCGCACGATGGGGTGCGGCACCTGGGGCAACAGCGTCGCATCGATGTTGGTGAGCAGGTTGCCGAAATGGTCCACGGTCACCACGGCCCCGCTCACCTGCCCCGCCGACACCACGGGCTCCTCGAGCCAACCCGGCACGAGTTCGGCCACTGTCGCGCCCAGCGCGTCCGGACGCACCCTGCCGGCCGCGAGTTCCGCCGCCAGGGGCGCGAAGATGTCGCGGCCGTGGAACGTCGCGCTCGGTCGATGCACGTCGAGCCGCGGCAGGATGCTCGAGTCCAGGAGCCGCAGCAGCGGCGGCGACCGCAACCGTTCGAGCACGCCCGCGAGCAATCCGTTGTCCGGTGCGAGGAACACCTGCCCCTCGGCCTCGACGACCGCGATATCGCGCGAGCTGCCGACGCCCGGGTCCACGACGGCGACGTGCACTGTGCCCGTTGGGAAATACCGGAACGAACGCCCGAGCCAGAATCCCGCCTCCGCGGGCCAGTGCACCAGCACCTCGTGCGTGAGGTCCACGAGTTGCGCCGTCGGCAACCGCCGCAGCACCTGCCCCTTCATGACCCCGACGAACGGGTCCTTGTGACCGAAATCGGTCGTGAGCGTAATCACGCCCGAGGGCGTGAAGAGTTCAGTGGCAGGTTGCGGGTTGGTCATCGTTCCCGGGTCCGTGTCCCTCGCTCGCCGTCATCGCCGGCCAGCGCACGATAACCGCGCGTTGGGTCGCCCTGCGAGTCGGTACGCACGTGAGCCGGTGACGAACCGTCACGCTAGACTGGCGCGCTTATGCCCTATCTCTACCTCGTCCGCCACGGCCAGCCCGATTTCACCGGCAACTACGACTCGCTCACGTCGCTCGGCGCATGCCAGTCGGTCTGGCTCGGCGAACATTTCGCCACCCACGGCCTGCGCTTCGCGCGGGTCGCGTCGGGCACGCTGCGGCGACAGGCCGACACCTGCGACGCAATGGTGCAGCACATGCCCGGCTCGCCCGCGCCCGTGCGAGACGCCCGCTTCAACGAATACGACCACGCGTCGCTGCTGTGTTTCTTCGAGGGTGATCGCCTGCAATCGTTGCGTGCAGCCGGCGACCGGCGCGGCTATTTCAGGGCGATCCGGCACTCGCTGCAGGCATGGTCGCGTCACGACGGCGCGATCACCGATGGCGAAAGCTGGGCGGAGTTCGGCGGACGCATTTCCGCCGCGGTGGCCGACCTGTGCGCAGGGCTCGACCGTGACGAGCTCGTGCTCGTCGTGACTTCGGGCGGCGTGATCGGCCGTTACACGGCCGACTCGCTCGGCGCCGGCGCGGATGCCGCCATCCAGCTGAACCTGCAGACCCGCAATACTGGCGTCACGGAGATCGTGCGCGCGACGTCGGGCAGCACTCGCCTGGTGGCGTTCAACGGCATCCCTCATCTCGAGCAGCCGGCGCGCCGGAACGCGGTGACGTTCAGCTGACGCGCGACGTTCAGACCTGGCGCACCAGCGACGCGAGGCTACGGGTATCGATCGTCCGGGCGGCCTGCTCGATCTGCGTCTGGTAGCGCGGCGCCATGCCCCGGGCCTCGGCGAGCAGCGCGGTGAACGTCTGTTTGAGCGCCTGCGCATCGAGCGTGCGACCGCCGGCGTAAAAGCGCTGCGCGACGCGACCGATCGCGTACGTGGTCGCGAACGTGAGGCCCGAACTCGCCGCCTGCCGACCCACGGCACGACCGAGCCCGCCGCCGATCCCGCCGAGCAGTCCACCGAGGAGCTTGCGGCCGAACTGCTCCACGTACTGGCCCGTCAGGCCGACACCGAGCGTCGCAATGAAATCCTTCGCGTGCGTGCGGTCCATCGGATACCCGTAGGCCTGGCCGATGCGATACACGAGGCGCATCTGCAGCGGGATGATCGCCATCGATGCGATCGTTTCGGGCAACAACTCGAGTGCCGCGTTGGTGATCGACGCTTTCAGGACCAGCTGGTCCATGTCGGCGTCGCTCACGTTCGCCTTGCCGAGCACCGTACCGCTGGTCGCGGTCACGCTTGCGGTATCGCTCTGCGGGGGCGGCTCGAACGCAGCGTCGGCGACACTCGCCGCGGCCCGCGCTTCCGCCGCCGCGACACCCGACGGCAGCCCGAGCGCGTCGGCGAGTCGGGCCAGGAAATCGGCTTCGACTTCGACCTGCGAGCCGTCGGCGTTCACGACACCCACCGCCATTTCGTACGCGAACTGCCGCAGCTCCGGGGTCGTGAGTGGCGCGACCACCGCGTCGAGTCGGGGCCGTTCGAGCAGCACCTCGCGGTAGAGCCCCGGCAGGTCCATCGCCGGATCGGCGCCGAGCGTGTCCGCGAGGCGACGGATCG
>JAJTCR010000091.1 GCA_021325695.1 Steroidobacteraceae bacterium
ATCCCGGCCGAGACCCGCCCTGCGGTAGGCTGCGCCCCGAGGCGACCGGACCATGGGCACATCCTCCTCCGCATCGACACCCGAACGACGCGCCGCGGCCATCCTCGCCGTGGTCGAGCGTATCCCGCGTGGCCGCGTCACGACTTACGGCAGCGTCGCCGCACGCGCGGGCCTGCCACGCCAGGCGCGGCTCGTCGGCAAGGTGCTGGCGTCGCTGCCGCCGCGCAGCGGCGTGCCGTGGCAGCGCGTCGTGGCCGCCGGTGGCCGCATCGCGTTCCCCGAAGGCTCGCCGTCGCGCACTCGGCAGGTCCGGCTGTTGCGCGCGGAGGGCATCGACGCTGCGCGCGGACGGGTCGACCTCAAGCGCCACGGCTGGGGAGCGCCGGACGGCGGCGATCTCGACCGCTGGCTCTGGTCGCGCGAGGGCGAATGAGACGTGCGGCGCGATCGGGCGCGTCCGCGGCAGGCTAAGATGCACGGGCACCCTCCTGGAGTGGTCAGCCGATGACCGAGCGTTTCGTCGTTTTTTCGCACGGCAAGGACAGCGAGCCGTGGGGCAACAAGATTGCCGCCATGGCCGAGATCGCGCGGGAAGAGGGCTTCAACGTCGAGTCCGTCGACTACCGCGGCATCGACGATCCGCAGGCGCGCGTCACGCGGCTGCTCGCCTTCTGCAAGGACCTGCGCGGCTCCCTGGTGCTGGTCGGGTCGAGCATGGGCGGCTATGTCTCGGTCGCCGGCTCGTCCCTGCTGCAGGCGCGCGGCATGTTCCTGCTCGCGCCGGCGCTCTACATGCCTGGCTACGAGAAGATCAGCCCGCGGCCGGCGCACTGCCCGACCACGATCATTCACGGCTGGCGCGACGAGGTGATCCCGGTCGACAACAGCTTTCGCTTCGCGCGCGAGCAGAAGGCGACGCTGCACGTCGTCGACTCCGACCACCGGCTGCTCGACCAGATTCGAGCGATCAATCACTACTTCGCGTACTTCCTGTTCCAGATCGACGAGTTTCTCTAGGCACTGGCGCCCGCGGGTCGCCGCGGCCGGACGGGTCAGGGGCACGCAATGCAACGACGAATCGTGACGCGGGTTGCCCAGGTCACTGCATTGATCGGTGCGGCAGTGCTAGCCGCCCCGGCCCGGGCCGATACGGTGAACAACGCGACCCGGGCCGTCGTCGAACTCGCACCCGGCGTTCACTCGATCCGGCACGCCGACGCGCCGGACGCCTTCCCGCAGGGCAACACGACCGTCGTCATCGGCGAGCGCGACGTCCTGGTCGTCGATTCGTGCTACCTGCCGTCGTCGGCGCGCGAGGACATCGCGCAGATCCGCACCTGGACCTCGAAGCCGGTGCGCTATCTCGTCAACACGCACTGGCACTTCGACCACACCATGGGCAACGGCGTGTACGGGGCGACGTTCCCGGGCCTCGACATCGTCGCCCACGCCGAGACCGCGCGCCGCTCGCGCCACTACAATCCCGGCTGGTTCGCGCGCTTCCCGCGTCGGGCCGACCTGTTTCGCCAGGCGCTGGCCGAGGGCAAGGACCCGGACGGCAACGTCCTGAGCGAGGTCGAGAAACGCGAATACGCCGATGCGCTCCGCGGGCTCGCGCCCGTGCAGGCGGAGTATTCGACACTGACGGACCGCACCGCGAACGTGACCTTCGAGCAGTCCCTGACGTTGGACCTCGGCGGTCGCGAAGTGCAGTTGCAGTTCCTCGGCCGGGGCAACACGGCCGGTGACGCGATCGTGTACCTGCCGCGCGAGCGGATCGTCGTGACGGGCGACCTCGTCGTGCACCCGGTGCCGTACATGTTCAGCGGTTTCCCGTCCGAGCTGGTCCGGACGCTGCGTGCGCTGGACGGCCTCGACTACGACGTGCTCGTGCCCGGTCACGGTGAAGTGCTGCGCGGCGCCCGGGCGCACGAGTACGTCGATGCGGTGGCCGATTTCACGACCGCCGTGATCGACGCGGTCGAGCGACAGGTCGCGGTGATCGGCAGCGGCCAGCGCAACCTCGAACCGGTCCGCGAGGCGGTGCAGAAGACGTTCGACGTCGCGCCGTGGCGCGACCGGTTCGCGGGCGCCGACCCGGCCAATCGAGATTTTTTCGACACGACGTACGCCGCGCTGATCACCGCCGCGCACGCGGAAATCTGGGGCAAGTAGGGAGGGATCAGTGGCTAGTGATCAGTGATTAGTGACTAGTAGGACGGCGCCGAATGGCGCTTTCCGATTCCGACTAATCACTGGTCACTGATCACTAGTCACCGATGACAGGTTCACTGCTTGTTCCGGATCGCGCGCGCGGCCATCGCATCGATCCGCGCCGGCGCGAGCAGCTGGACCCACCGTGCCAGCTTGCCGCGCGCAGACGTCACGAGCAGTCGCTCGCGACGGTCGATCGCGTCGATCATCAGGCGTGCGCATTCCCCGGCCGACATGATCCGGGACTTCGCCATCGGGTTGTCGCCGAGCGGTTTGCCGTCGGGACCGAGCGCGCGCTTGTGGATCTCGGAAACGACGAAATCAGGGCAGATCACGGTCACGGACACGCCGTCTGCGGCAAGTTCGACGCGCAACGAATCGAAGAAACCGATCACGGCGTGCTTCGCGGCCGAATAGCCGGTGCGGGTCGGGACACCGATCAGGCCCGCCATGCTCGACACTGCCACGACGCGGCCCTTCGCGCGTTTGAGGTGCGGCAACGCGTGAAACGTCGGATAGACGCTGCCCAGGTAGTTGAGGCGGATCAGCCGTTCGAAGATCGAGAGGTCCCGGATCTCGTCGAGCCGCGTCCACATCGTGCCGCCGGCGTTGTTGACGAGAACGTCGAGACTGCCGAACTGCGCCACGGCGGCATCGACCATCGCGCGACAAGCCGCCTCGTCCGTGACGTCCGTGGGCACGACGAGCGCCTCTGCGCCCAGCCGACGGCATTCGTCCGCCAGCGAGTCGAGACGCTCGCGGTTGCGCGCGGCGAGCACCAGCCGCGGACACTGCGGCGCAAGCGCGAGGCAGAAGGCGCGACCGATGCCTTCCGACGCACCGGTGACCGCGACGACCCGGTTGGAGAACGCGCCCATGACCGAAACTCCCTTGCGTTAGAATCGTTCCCCGGGGTCCACGCCCCGGGGGATCACGCATGCCTGCCAACAAGACGGCTGCCGCCAGATTATCGCTCGTCGCCATCGCCTTGCTCACTGTAGTCGCCTGCAGCGCGCCGGCGCCGGAGGAGACGGACGAGGAAGAGGCGCGCGCGCTCGGCCGCGACACCGACAAGACCGTCTTCGACGACGCGATCCAGACGCAGGACCGGGCACGGGCGGTCGAGGATCTCACGCTCGGGCGCAAGGACGAACTGGACCAGGCCCTCGAGGCGTCGGAAGGCGACCCAGGTTCCGAAGAATGATTGCGCGCGACGCGCGCCTCCCGCCGACCACTCACGGCTGACCGCGGGTCCTTCCCCCGTGCGGCGCATCCCCGAACCCGAACTCATGGACGAGGCCGAGCAGGCCCGCGCGTACGCACTCGCCGATTTCGACGAGCCGAACGAACGCTTCGTGCAGTTCTTCGAGACGCACTACCCCGAGTTGCGAACGGGCGCCGTGCTCGACCTCGGCTGCGGGCCCGGCGACATCGTGCTGCGCCTCGCGTCGCGCCATCCCGCGCTGGTCGTGCACGGACTCGACGGCTCGGCCGCGATGCTGCATTACGCGTGCGAACGGTTGCACGAGGCGCCCGCGCTCAGCGGCCGTGTGCAGTTCATCGAGGGCGTCCTGCCCGGCGCGACGTTGCCGCTGCCGGCGTACGACGCCGTGATCAGCAACAGCCTGCTGCACCACCTGCACGAGCCGCGGCATTTCTGGCAGGTGCTGCGCGAAGCCGGCAAGCCGGGTGCAAGGGTAATGGTCATGGACCTGTTCCGGCCGGAGTCGGAGCAGGCGGCCTGGGCGATCGTCGAGCAGTATTCAGGCAGTGAGCCCGCCGTGCTGAAGCGCGATTTCTTCGCGTCGCTCTGCGCGGCATTCGAGCCGGCCGAGATCCGCGCGCAGCTCGCCGAGTGCGGGCTCGACGGTCTCGAGGTCCGGACCGTGTCCGACCGGCACGTGCTCGTGACAGGACGACTGCCTCCCGGATGAGCGACTACACCGCCTTCGAACGGCTGTCGCTGCCGTTCGTGCGCTGGCTGGTTGCGCTGTGGGTCCGTCCGTCCGTGTTGCCGGACGACCTGCGCACGCGCGCCGGCAGCGAACGGCGCGTGGTCTACGCGCTGGAAAAGCGCAGCGTCGTCGACCTCGCGGTGCTCGAGTACGTCTGCGCAGAACGCGGCGTGCAGGATCCGCAACGACCGTTTGGCACGGACGGTCTGTTGTCCAACTCGCTGCTGTTCCTCGAGCGTCGGACGGGCTTCTTCGGACAGCGCATCGACCGGCGCATGCCGGCAGCCCTGCGCACGCTGACGACCGCGGCGGCCGAAGACCTCGCATTCGACGCCGACCTGGTGCCGGTGAGCCTGTTCTGGGGCCGTTCGCCCGACCGTGAGCGGTCGTGGTTCCGGCTGCTGCTCGCCGAGGACTGGGACATCGGCGGGCGCTTCCGCAAGCTGCTCTCGCTCGCGTTCAACGGCCGCAACCTGCTCGTGCTGTTCGGCGAACCGCTGCCGCTGCAGCCGTCGCTCGCCGAGACCCGCGGCATGCCGCGCGGCCCGCGCCGGCTCTGGCGCCAGCTGCGCGTGCAGTTTCGCAACCAGCGCGCGGCGACCATCGGCCCGGACCTGTCGCACCGTCGCACGATCGTCGCCGAGGTGCTGCGGACCAAGGCCGTCCGCGACGCCGTGCAGCAGGACGTGCGCGAACAACAGCTCAAGCGCCGGGACGCGCTCGAGGTCGCACGCGGCTACGCGTACGAAATCGCGGCGAACTACTCGCACTGGTTCGTCGTGCTGATGTCGGGCGTGCTCGGCCGTCTCTGGAACCGGCTCTACGACGGCGTCGAACTCGCCAATTTCTCGAGCCTGCAGGCGGTCGACGAGGGCAGCGAGATCGTCTACGTGCCGTGCCACCGCAGTCACATGGACTACCTGCTGCTCTCGTACGTGGTGTATCACAAGGGCTACGCCGTACCGCACATCGCCGCGGGCATCAACCTCAACATGCCGGTGATCGGCTCGTTCCTGCGGCGCGGCGGCGCCTTTTTCCTGCGACGGAGCTTCGGCGGCAACGCGACGTACTCCGCCGTGTTCACGCGCTACCTGGGCACGATCCTCGCACGTGGTCACTCGATCGAGTACTTCATCGAGGGCGGCCGCAGCCGCACGGGCCGACTGCTGCGACCCAGGATCGGCATGCTGTCGATGACGGTGCGCAGCTACGCACGCAACCCCGCCAGACCCGTCGTGTTCGTGCCGGTCTACTTCGGCTACGAACGCGTGGTGGAGTCGGGCACGTACGTCGGTGAGCTGTCGGGGCAACCCAAGCAGAAGGAATCGGTCCTCGGCATGATCCGCGCGCTGCCCGAGCTGCGCAGTCGCTTCGGCAAGGTGTACGTCAGCTTCGGCGAGCCGCTGCCGCTCGACGAGGTGCTGCGTCGGCACGTTCCCGGCTGGAACCCGAACGAGCCCGTGACCGACGACAAGCCCGAGTGGCTCGCGCCACTGTGTCGCGACCTCGCGCACCAGATCATGACGCGGATCAACGCCGCGGCGTGCGTGACGCCGGTCAACCTGCTGGGGATGGTGCTGCTCGCGACTCCGCGCCAGAGCATGGGCGAGGCGGACCTCGCGCGGCAGCTCGAGCTCTACGCGTCGTTGCTGCGGCAGGCGCCCTATTCACCGCGCGTCTGGGTCACCCCGCTCGACGGCGTCTCCATGATCAGGCACTGCGAGTCCTTGCGCATGCTGCAGAGGCGCCCGCACGAGCTCGGCGACGTCGTGGGCATGACCGAGGCCGACGCGGTGCTCGCCTCGTACTACCGCAACAACGCGCTGCACCTCCTGCTGCTGCCCTCGTTGATCGCGTGCGCGTTCCTGAACAATGCGTCCATATCGGCCGCGGACATGCACCGCCTCGCGCGCCGCGTGTATCCATACGTCGCAGACGAGTATTTCCTGCGCTGGACCGAGGCGGAGTTGCCCGCCGTCGTGGACGAACTGCTCGAGGACCTGTTGAACCACGGCCTGCTCACGACCTCGGAAGATCGCAGCGAATGGCGACGTCCACCGGCGGAGGCGAGCGAGGCGGTGCAACTGTCG